>NZ_JBEPEQ010000010.1:0-72087 GCF_040300925.1 Micromonospora sp. NPDC000207 | reverse complement strand
CCGTGGTGGGGTGCCTGCCCACCGCCGCGCAGGCGGCGGCGGTCCTCACCCGCCGCTCCGTCGCCCTGGACGGTGACCGCGCCGCCGAGCTGGTACGGACCGTCGCCGAACAACGGAAGATCACCTGGCTCGGCGAACTGGCCCACCGGCTCGCCGCCCGACTCAACCAGCAGAGCTGGATCGACAGGTGGCGGTTCGTCGCCGCGCTGGTCCGGGCCACCGGGGTCGAGCCCCCGACCGACGACCAGTCGGTGCAGCTCTGGTTGAGCAGTGTGCAGTTCCCCGACCGCCCCGGTCGGGGGCGACGGCAGCCGCTCGCGGACCAGCTCCGCGAGGACCCGTTCCTGCCGTACATGCTGCCCCGACTGTTCCAGGTCGACGGAATCGGTACGGCGATGAACTACGACCTCGTCGACGGCGACTGGGAGAACCGGGAGCGGCACGCCCTGGTCAACGCGTTGGTGAAGCTGGCCGGTGAGGGCGTCGTCGACCGGACGACGCTGATCGACGGCGCGTCGGGTCGACTCCTGCGTGGCGACAAACCCAGCGCCCTGCGGGCCTTCGTCATCCTGCTCGACCTGCTCGCGCCGACCACCGCCGAGGTCACCGCCCGGACCACCGACTACCTCCGGCTGCTCACCGACGCCCCGGCCCCGGTCGCCACGATGGCGCAGAAGAGGCTGCGGGAGCTGCCCGACCTCGCGCTGGACTCGATCCTCGACGCCTCCCGTGAGGTGCTGTACCGGCCGGACAAGACCCTGGTCAAGGCGCAGCTCACCTGGCTCGACAAGGTGGCCCGCAAGCCGCACCGGGATCGGGCGGCGGAAATCGCCGAGGTGATCGCGGTGGCTGCCGAACACCCCGCGGTGGAGGTACGCGACCGGGCCACCGCCCTGGCCGCCAGGCACGGCTTCGACCCGGCGGCGGGCGACGTCGGCCCGGCGGTCGCCGAACCACGCGGCGACGACCTGCCCACCCCCGCGCCTCCGGCCCCGGCTTCGCCGCCGATCACCGACGTCGACGAGCTGGCCGAGGAGGTCGCCGGTCTGCTCGGCACCCCCCGCCAGGGCACCCCGATGGAGCGGATCCTCGACGGGCTGGTCCGGCTCACCGCCGTCGACGCCGCCCGGGTGCACGACGCCCTCGCCCCGGTCGTCGAACGCCGGCACTGGTCGTGGGCCAACCTGCACAGGTGGGACCCGTTCTGCCTCTGCGAGGTCGTCTGCGACGTGTTCACCACCGCCGGTGCCAAGCACCCGGTCCGGCGGCGCAGCCGGTGGGAGTCGTTGCTGGCCGCCGTACGCCGGGCCGACCCGTCGCCGAAGGAGACGGAGCTGGCCCCCACCGACCCCCGGGTGCCCGCCGTACACCGGCTCCTGCGGGCCCGACTCGCCGAGATCGGGATGCACCTCGACGACCCCGGGAACACCGGGCTGATCGCCGACCCCACCTCGGCCAACGGTCAGCTCGACCCGCTCGCCCTGCTGGAGCGGCTGACAGCGCTCGGCGACCGGCAGCCCTGGCACTGGGACTTCACCCAGGCCCTCCTGCGGCTGCCCACCGGCCCCGACGACGCTGTCGCCGACAAGGCCGCCGCCCTGGGCACCCCGGCCGGGGACCGGATGGCCGCCTGGCTGCGCGGCGGCGGGCTGCCCCAACCTGTCATGCGGGTCACCACCACCTCGGTCCGCCCGAAGGACGTCAGCCGCTACGACGCCGCCTACTTCCGCGAGGTCGCCCGCCGGATCCTGGTGGAGCTGCGGCCACCGGAGGGGTACCAGGACCGGTACGGGCTGCTCACCGCCGACGCGGCCTACCCGGGGCACGCCTACGGCGACGTCGGCTGGGACCGGCTCTGGCCGTCGCTCCTGCCCGGACACCGGGGGGTGGTCGCCGCGGTCGCCCTGCCGATCGTGGTCAACTCCGCAGACCAGGACCAACGGGACGGGACCGCCATCCTGCCCCTGCTGGCCGAGACGACCGGCCCCGGCGGGGTGGCCCTCGACCTGGCCGTCGCCTACGGCCTCGGTGCCCGGTACGACGCGGACCGGGTGGCCACGGTGGACGCCCTCCTGGCGATGGCGGCGGCCGGCACGTTCGACCCGGTCGGCACCGGGAACCAGCTCGGCACGCTCGTCGTCGCCGAGCTGGTGAAGCTGTCCCGGGCGATCGGGCCGCTGCGCGACGCCGCCCTGGCCGGTGCCCCCCTGACCGTGTGGCGGCTGCTCGCCGCCGCCCTCCCCGGGATGCTCACCGCCGGGCGGTCCCCCCGTGGTCTGCCCGACCTGCTGACCCTGGCCACCGAGACGGCCACCACGACCGGGGTCCGGATCGAGGTCCCCGGGCTGACCGAGGTCGCCGACCGGGGTGGGTCCAGTCGGCTGGTCACCGAGGCCCGCCGCCTCCGTACCGCCCTCGCCACGGCCTGACCCCGGCTGTCGTCGTGCCGTCCGGCCGCCTCTGCACCAAGGATCGAGAGGCGGCCGGACGGCGGGGGTCCACGCCGCAGCCGGGGACAGCACCGCAGCGCCACCCGTCAGCACCACCAAGCGTCACTGCCAGGGCACCCGGGGTGGCCGTCGGGCTCCGGGGTTGAGATCCTGTGTGGACGGCTGATTCGCTTGGAGGTAGGCGTGGAAGATCACGAGCCGACTCAGGACACCACAGAGCCGCTGAGCCTCGTGTACGAACCGAACCCGAAGCACAAGCCGATCCCGACGCCCGGCCGCCATGGATCGATCTGTCCCCCGCACGCGGACGGCCCCGCGGTACGGTGGGAACGCTTCGCCGGTAACGAGGACTCGTTCGCAGTCCGACTCGCCTTCATGCCGGACCCGGACGAGGGTGTCGGCGCAGACCCCGTCGACGCGGCCTCTTGGGGGTCGGTCGAATTCTGGGTGCACGGCCAGAATCTCTGCGCCCACGTGGACCAGAACGAGACCCTCAGAAGCGCCCACTGGTATCTTCTACCACTGATCGAGTGGTTCGCGGCGAATTGGAATCCTCTGCTGCACGAGGAGAAGCTTCCGAATCGGAACATCGCGGAGACCGCGGCCGAGGCGCTTGAGTTGACCCGATTCGCGCCGCCGCTCGCCGGTGAGGCCGAAACCCTGGCGTGGGAAAAGGAGCGCTATCAGTGGCGCGGTCGGCACGCCATCCGAAAAGCTCGGTCGGGTGGCCTTTTCCCCAACCTCGTCATCCGGCGGGTTCGGGACCTGGTCGAACTCAGTTGGAATGCTCAGCCCTTGGCCGGGGCGCCCTACAACTTCCGTTACAGCTCGGCACAGGGATCAGCCCTTCTCACCCCTGACCAGGTAGCCCGCCCTCTCTACGAGGTGCTGTCGGCAGCGACGAACCATCTAGCCGAGGTAGCACCGGACGACGCCGGCAGACTGGCCGCCTTACAACGGTCGATCCGACAGATCAGCGACCCCGCGCAGAACCCCTCCCGAGTCGAGTGGCTAGCCGGGGTGCGCGGGGAGTCCGCGCCGCCCGAGCGACTTCACCACACGGATCCCCAGACCAAGTGGCACGTTCGCTGGTCAGAGATCGTCGAGGAGCTGCAGGAACTCGGCACACCCGACAGCGCTGGCGAAGCCCTGCGAACGGAGAGTGACTCGATTGTCGTCACCGGCTCCTGTCATGCCGCACTCATGTTCAGCTCGATGTCGCCGACGGTGACCCCGAACGACGTCCGGACCGTCACAGCCGTGCTCGTCGAACAGTATTCTCCGGATCCGGTGCTGACCGAGCTGACGACACTCAGCCGCCCGGCACCGATGAACAACTCGCTTCGCCCCTGGGAGCAGGGGTACGACCTGGCCGAGACCCTGCACGCCGAATTGAACATCGATCTTTCAGCCGGCTGGGTAGACGTACACCGACTGATCGAACGGCTCGGCGTCAGAGTCCTCGAACGTCATCTGGACGATCCGAAGATCCGGGCCTGCTGTCTGGTTGGTCGACACCACACGCCCACCGTCATCCAGAACACCTCTTCGTCGTTCTTCAGGTCGACCAACGCCCAGCGCTTCAATCTGGCGCATGAGCTCTGTCACCTGCTGTACGACCGATCCAGCGCGCAGAAGGTCGCCATCGCGAGCGGCCCCTGGGCACCCCGCTCCCTCGAACAGCGGGCAAACGCCTTTGCCGCCATGTTCCTCATGCCGTTGGAGCTGATCGAGGCAGCGATCGCCGATCCGATCCACGACATAACGTGGGTCTCGTCCCTCGCGACGGAACTGCGGATCAACAGACGACCTCTGATCGATCACCTCTACAACCTGACGCTGATGAGCGAGGCAGAACGCGACGAGTTGCTGGACGGTGCCGAACTGCTGGCCCGGGGGCGGCGCAGCGACAAGGGCTGACCGCTGCTCGTCCACCCCCTCCGCCCCGGCCCGCTCCTTCGTCCGCCGACCGAGCAGGTCTGCGGTGTTCGACACGGGCGACGGGGACCCCGGTGGATCGGGGCCCCGTCGGGCCGTCACCCGCTGGTGCGCCCTCCGCGTACCGGACCATGGCCGGTCGACGGTGCCGGTCCGGTCTGGGACCGCTCGGACGGCCGGGTGGCCGAGGACTCGGGACCGGGTCGGGTCACCTGGTCGGCGCCGGGCGGGTCACCCGCCGATCCGGGCCGGCCGGTCGCCCGGGCGACCTCGGCGGTCACCGCCTGGTCCTGACCGAGGTAGCCGGGTGGGGCGTTCTGCTCCGTCCGCTCGTACCCCGGCGGGTTCTCTGCCCGATGGTCGCTGAACCACCTGGGACTCTGCCTGTCGAAATCGGTGAGGTACCGCCCCACCTCCATCGCCGTCGCGTCGGTCGACCTCACGCTCGCCGTCTGGGTCTCCCGGGCCCTGCGGTCACGCGGGACGGGTCGTGGGGCACGGTCGGGGGCGGACGTCGACGCGGAGCTGCGGCCGGGTCGGGGTGAGGTCATCTGCGCCGCAGCCACCCGCCACGCATCCGCGTCCCGGTTGGGACCCCGGTCCTGGCTCGGGCCGGGGGTACGCCACGCAGAGTGTTGCGCTAACCAGGCTTTGTCGTCCTGATCAGGCATTGTCGATCTCCATCCTGGGGGTTCAGTGGGCCGGACCACTGTCGGTCCGGCCTGCGATCATCCTGCTTCGTTGCTACCGTCGAGGTCATGGCCATGCAGCGGAGCGGCAACCTGCCGAAGCAGGCGAACATCCTGTCGGGCCTCGCCGGGACCGTCGTCTTCTTCGGCGTCCTCGGCGCGTTCCTCATCGTCGTCGGCGCGGCAGACGGGCCGCGACTGGCTCCGGCCGCGATCTGCGTGCTCGCCGGCGTGCTCGCCGCCGGCTACTACGGGGTACGCCGTCAGCCGCTGCTCGCCGCCGGTCTGTTGAACATCGCCAGCGTCCTGCTCCTCTTCGGCGCCCTCGCCCTCACCACTGTCCTGCAAGCGGGGGCCTGACCCCGCCCGGGTGGCGGTGCCGCACCACCGCCCGGACCGGCCGGTGTCGCCTCCCGACAGCAAACCGACAATCGTCAAGAGTTGGTCTTCGCCCGGTTGGCGGGACGTCCGCCCTGATTGTCGGCCTTCGGAGGGCTGGAAGGGCTGGAGGGGTTCACGTGGCCCGCCTGGCCGCTGCTCTGAACCTGCGAGGCAGGCCATTCCGGGGCGAGCATCGTCGCTTTCCCTGGCATCGGGGAGGCCGATGAGGCGACAGCCGAGACGTGTCGCTGGTCGTATTCGACCTCCGCGATCGCGATACGCGGTACTCCCGGACCGGTCATTTGCGGCACCCCAGCCGCAATCGCCTCCGGGCTGCGCATGTCGCCTCCATGCTTCAGCAGATAAGACTGCCCCGCTTCGGTGTTGGGCCAGTAGCAGGCGTAGCCTTTCTCGAAGGATGTCTGCAACCTCGCCTTCTCTGTAGCAGCCGATTTCCGTTCCATTAACGACAGGCGATCATTGTTCTCGATTTCTGTCAGTTCCGCGTACCGAGAATAAAGTCTGTCGTAGTTCTCCCGGATGTTCAGTGCGGGAAAATCTGACAGCTGGTCGTACCACTCCTTCGGCGGAGGTGACGACGTCCGCTGGGTGGGGCTGTCGGCCATGGTGGGCTCCGTCCACGGGTCGGGGTTGCCTGTCGACTGCTCTACGTGCCGCCCGGGACTCGGTTCGACCCCTTCGCCGATTTCCGGCGGAATGTGGCGTGGCACTCATGCCGCCCGACCCCGCCCCACCGCCACGCCACCCCACCGCCACGGCTCCACGCCGCCCCCGCAGCCACGCCGCCCCATCGCCATGTCGCCAGCGCACAACTCGGCCGCATCGGCGCGGATCTTGGACGGAAACTGTCAGGTGCGGACAGATTCCGTCCAAGATTCGCAGGGAATACCGCGTTCTCGGTGTGGCAACCCGCAGGGGGCGGTGACGGGGGTCAGTAGATGCGGCGGCCTCGCTCGTCGGGTACGCCGGACTTACGGTAGAAGTACGTGTTGATCTGGTCGCGCCATTCCCGGGCGCTGCGGAGTTGCTCGTCGAGGCGTTCGGCGACCCGGGTGAACACCGGTGCGTCGATCGTCCCGCGTAGCCGACGCCAGCGTCGTCGCATCGTCTCGACCTGCTCGAATCCGGCGAAATGGGTGTCGTAGATGTGCTGGATCACGGTGCTGCCGTTGTGCAGGACGTGGGCGTACGGGACGTGGTGGAAGAAGAGGAGCAGTTCGTCGGGGCACCGCTCGACGGATTCGTACACCTCGGACCAGGGGTACGGGTACTGGCCGGTGTAGCCGGTGCCGGTGGCCCGGGTCCGGTCCACGCCCACCCCGTCCCGGTCGGCGTGGTGGTAGGTGCCCCACCTGCTGTACTCGTACCCGTCGACGTTGGGGCCGTAGTGTCCGTCCGGGTCGACCATGAAGCCGACGCCCAGCGGGGCGGTGTAGCGCTCGTAGGTGTGCCAGGAGTCGCCCATGATCTCGTGCAGAGTCTCCCGGACCAGGTCGGGGTCGGCGGTGCTGCCGGGTGGGAAGGTCAGGTCGATCCACTCGTCGAGGACGGTCCGGGGTTCGAGGCCGGGATCCCAGGCGAGCCGCCCGTAGGCGTACAGGTTGGCCTGGGCCAGGGGGTGTCCACACCAGAACTGGTCGTCACCGACGTTGGCGACGGCGACCATGCCCCCGCCGTGGCCGAGCCCACTGCGGCTCGGGTCGGTGTAGCCGGTCGGCCCGGGGGTGGCCGTCCCGGCGGCGATCTCCGCGACGGTTCCCCCGTCGGGCCCCCAGGGGTGGAACCGGAGGATCTCGCTCCAGTGCGGCCCGAGGTAGCAGACGTGCCGCTGCTGGCCTGTGTACTCCTGGGTGACCTGGAACTCGACGGCCAGGCGGGTCGCCGGCATCGCGGTGATCACCGGGGAGACCGGCTCCCGGGCCTGGAAGTCGATCGGCCCGTACTTGACCTGGAGGATCACGTTGGTACGGAAGTCGCCGTCGAGCGGGGCGAAGTGGTCGTACGCGGCCCGCGCCCGGTCTGTGCTGCGGTCCCGCCAGTCCTGGTGGTGGTTGTAGACGAAGGCCCGCCAGTGCACCACACCCCCGAGCGGGGCCAGCGCCTCGGCGAGGAGGTTCGCCCCGTCGGCGTGACTGCGGCCGTACGTGAAGGGGCCGGGTTGCCCCTCCGAGTCGGCTTTGACGACGTACCCGCCGAAGTCGGGAATCCGCTCGTACACCTGCCGGGTGGTGGTGGCCCACCAGGCGCGGACCTTCTCGTCGAGCGGGTCGGCGGTGGCCAGGCCCCCGAGGGTGACCGGGGCGGCGAAGCTGACCGACAGGTGCAGGCGGATGCCGTACGGCCGGAGGGTGTCGGCGATCTCGGCCACGTCACCGAGGTGGTCGGTGAGCAGTCGCGCCTCCACCGGGCCGACGTTGACGTTGTTGACCGAGATGGCGTTGATCCCGGCGGCGGCGAGCAGTCGGGCGTACGCCCGGACCCGGGCCAGGTCGCGTCGGGCCGCCCCGTGCCGCCAGAAGATCGACCCGCCCGCGTAGCCCCGTTCGACCTGCCCCATCACCGGGTGGCAGGAGACGTTGTCCCAGTGGTTGAGCATCCGGCGGCGCAGACCGGGCCGGTGCCGCTGGGTGGCCAGGTCGGGTGAGTACGCCGCCGCCCCGAGCCGGACCAGGTGGAACAGCCCGTACAGCAGTCCGGCCGGGCCACCGGCGAGCAGGACCGTCACCTCGTCCACCCGGGTCAGCAGGAAACCCTCGTCGCCGATCCCGCCCCCGCGTTCGTGCAGTGCGGCGACCGCCCGGGCCGCCGGTTCGGGCAGCGGGCCGGCCCAGCGCAGCGCGAGGACCACGTCGACAGCTCCGGTCGGTTCCGGGTCACCCTCGGGCGGGGGCGGGTACGCCGACCGCCGCACCCGGCCCCCGAACCGGGCGCAGGCCAGGGTGACCTCGGTGAGTACGGTGTCGACGAGCGGCCCGTCGCCGTGCACCAGGACCCGGCGGGAGCCGAGTGGGCGGAACGCCTCCGGGGCCAGCCAGGCCGGGTGGACGGCTTTCTCGTCGCCGATCACGAATCCTCCCGAAGCACCACGCCGGGCCTGAAATCCACAGTGGAACGATGGTAGTCGATCAGACGGGTCACGCGACGAACTCCCGGGCCAGCCGGGTGGTCATGGGTTCGCCGATCCGCAGCTGCGCCCAGACGAACAGCACGCCGAACAGGGCGAGCACCGCCTCGGAGAAGACCGCCACGACACCGGCCCCGGCGGCCAGCAGCAGCAGGGTGCCCACCGGCACGCTGGGCGTACGGACCAGGAAGTACAGGGCCAGCCGGAGGACGTCCCGGGTCCGGAAGTCGAACAGCGCGGTGACCGTCAGGGCGGTCACCCCGACCACTGTCACCGCCACGCCGACCAGCACCGACGGCACCACCCACCAGCGGGGTACGGCGGCGGCGTCGAGGTGGTCGAGGTTCACCGCGACGACCGCCACCCAGAGCAGCGTCGGCACCCACACCCGCAGCGCCGCGACGACGTTGACCCGGTACCCGCGCAGGAACAGTCGGGCCGGGTGCAGGTCGGTGAGGTCGAGCCGCTGGTGGTGCAGGGCGTAGAGGGCGGCGCAGACGGCCGGGCCGACCGGTGTCAGGCAGACCACCAGCAGTGGCAGGTTGCTCGGGTCGGTACCGAGACCGACCAGGCCGACCAGGGCCGGGAGGGCGGCGGCGAGCAGGAGGAGTTCCACCACCAACAGGGTGTGGATCCGGGCAGCTCCCCGCGACAGCGGTCCGTCGCCGAACTGCCCGACGGTCTGCGAGGTCACCGCCGGTCCCCCAGCAGGCGGGTGTCGTCGCACCAGGGCGGGGTCTCGTCCACCACCGGGGTCAGTTCGACGAGGGTCACCTCGTGCCGGGTCAGGCTCAGGTCCAGTTCGACCCGCCCGGCCACCACCGGCGTCGCCCGGTGGGTACGGGTCGGCTCGGCCGCCGCCCGCAGGTCGTCGAGCTGTCGGGGGCTCGGGGATCGGGGACGGCCCATCTCCTGCCAGGCGGCGAAGGCGTTGCCCGCCTCCTCGCCGACCGAGGAGCGAAGCAGGAACGCCGACGCGGTGCCGGGTGGCCCGAGCGGGACCGACAGCTCCACCGTGTGCCGCTCGGGCACCGGATCGCGGCCGGTGACGTCCACGGGGCCCCAGGCCAGTACCGCGACCCGTCCGTCCGGGTGTCGGGTCACCAGGTGGTCGTCGCCTCGGGCCAGGACCTCGTCGCCGAGCCGGGCGACGAAGGCGTACAGGTGGTAGGTGGGTTTGCGGATCTGCCTGTGGGTGAGCAGGCCGAACCCGCCGTGGAACAGCGCCGTCGGGATGCCCTGCTCCTCGAACACGTCGCAGAACGTCCAGTACGAGAAGGAGTCGACGAGGTCACCCCCGGCGGCCAGCACCGGGGCGAGGTACGCGGCGTGCAACGCCGTGTCGTGGATCGGGTTGTCCGGCCGGTACGAGGAGTTGAACTCGGTGATGTGGACCGGCAGCCCGGCCAGCGGGGTGTCGGCCAGGTGCCGCGCCGGGGCGGCGAACTGTTCCAGCAGGTCGGTCGCCGGTTCCAGGGTCTGGTAGGTGCCGAACGGCACGTGCCGGGCCGGTCCGGAGGTGTAGGCGTGTCGGCTGACGAAGTCCACCGGGATCCCCCGAGCGGTGACGTACTCGGCGAAGGGCACCAGCCACTCGTCGGCCCCGGGCGAGATGGCCGGGCCGCCGACCTGCAACGCCGGGTCGACCTCCTTGACGGCGTACGCGGACACCTCGTAGAGCCGGTGGTAGGCGTCGCGGTCGGCGCCGGCCCAGAAGTCGGTCAGGTTGGGCTCGTTCCACACCTCGATCGGCCAGTGCCGGACCTCGTCGAGGCCGTACCTGTCGACGAGGTGCCCGACCGTGGCGCGGACCAGGTCGGCCCACTCCGACCAGGAGGAGGGTGGGGTGACGTTGCCCCGCCACCAGAACACCGTCTGGTCGCCGGAGGCGAGGGCCGACGGCATGAACCCAAGCTCCACGAAGGGTTTCACGCCCAGGTCGAGGAAGCCGTCGACGATCTGGTCGAGGTAGCCGAACGAGTGGTGCACCCGGCGGGTGCCCTCGTACTCGTAGGGGCGGTGGATCCCGACGCCGTCGCTGAGCAGGCCGTGCCCCCGGATGTGCCGGAACCCGATGTCGCGCTGCACCATGGCCAGGGAGTCGTGGTAGTCGCGGCGCAACGCCAGGTCGAGCCGGCCGGTGCCGACGCAGGCCCGCCAGGCTTCGGGGAACCGTCCGACGGGCTGGTCGGCGACGATGTGACGCATTCCTGTCCTCCGTGGGGCGTCGACGCGGGTCGGGGTGGGAGCCCGGCGGGTGCCGGGCTCCCACTGTCGTCAGCCGTTGGCCTTGCGGAACCGGTCGTACGAGCTGTTCACCAGCTCCAGGTAGGCGTCCATGTTCTTGCTCCGGAGCTCGGCGACGTAGGCGTCCCACTCGGTCAGCGGTCGTTGGCCGAGGATGAAGCGCAGGGTGTTCTGGGTGACGTGGTCCTTGAGCGGGGTCTCCCAGAGCGACACCTGTTCCCGTTCCTCGTCGGTGAACGGGTACGGCGGGGCCACCTCGACCGGTCGACGCGCGTTCATCACCCGCTGGAACTCCATCTCCTCGGCGGAGAAGAGGGACTGCACCAGCTCCAGGTTCCCGCCGTAGGTGAAGACGCCGTTGTGGAAGCCGAAGTCCTTCTGGAGGTGCCTGCCGGCCTTCGGGTTGAGCCCGACCATGTCGACGTCGGAGGCGAGGGTCCGTTTCCCGGTGGCGTCCCGGGTGAAGGTGGTGCCCTCCACCCCCCACTTCGCGAACTCCTGACCGGCGTCGGAGTAGTAGAGCCAGTCGACGAACTGCATCATGGCCACGAAGTTCTCGCTGTCCCGGGCCTTGCTGTTGATCATGACCCCGTTCTCCAGGCGACTTGCCGGGTTGATCTCCCCGGCCGGGCCGACCGGCAGCGGAATCTTGGTCAGCTTCGCCTCCGGCAGGGTCTTGGCCAGGTCGGGACGGTACTCGTTGACGAGGCTCTGGGCGTTCGACCCGATGACGAACGACTTGCCGTTGGCGAGCTTCTGCCGAGCCTGGTCGTCGGTCTGGGTGAAGCTCTCCGGGTCGAGGAGTCCCTCGGCCACCAGCTTGTTGAGGTACGTCAGCATCTGCCGGTACTGCTCACTGGCCCCGGTGTAGACGAACTTCTCCTCCCCGGGTACCCAGGTGGCGTGCTGGAAGGTCCACCCGGCCCGGGTGCCGAACGAGGAACCGACGATGCTCAACATCGAACCGCCGGGGGTGGGCTTGCTCCACCGGTCCGAGTAGGGGTAACTCTGCGGGTACCGGGCCTTCATCGCCTTCAGGACCGTGTACACCTCGTCCCAGGTCTTCGGGATCTCCAGGTCCAGCTCGTCCAGGACGTCGGTCCGCACCGCTATCGAGTACTCGTGCCACGGCTTCTCGTGCACCCCGGGGAGCAGGTAGAACTTTCCGTCGGTCTGCCGGAGCTGGTCGATCTCCGGCCCGAGGTTCCACTTCTCGATCTTGTCCTTGAGGTTCGGCATCAGATCGAGGTAGTCACTGACCGGGAGGATCGCACCGGAGGCGATGTACGCGTTCTCCTGCGGGTGGTACGTCTTCGGGATGATCAGCGGGGCGTCCCCGGCCCCGATCAGCAGGCTGCGCTTCTGCTCGTAGTCGCTCAGCGGCACCGCCACCGGCTCCAGCGTGACGTTGGTCCGCTTGGTCAACTCCGACCAGAGCAGCCAGTCGCTGCGCAGCGGGTAGAACGTGTGGTTGTTGTAGAGCACCGAGAAGTCGAGTGGTTCGGTCGCCGTGAACTGGTCACCGACGCCGTAGTCGGCCATCGCGCCGACCCGGTTGCCGGAGAGGTCGGTCGACTCCTGCGACTCCTCGGAGCAGGCGACGAGACTGAGCGCGAGCAGCCCGGCCGCGGCGATCGCCGCGCCGCGCCGCATTCGATGGTGCATGGCTCGTCCTTTCGAACGGTGGTGGTGGGTGGGGTGGTGCGACGGGGTGCGCGGCCGGCCCGATCACCCCTTGACCGCGCCGAGGAGCACGCCGGAGACGAAGAACCGCTGGAGGAACGGGTAGACCGCCAGGATCGGCAGGGTGGTGAGCACGATGGTCACCGACTGGAGGGTGGCCGCCGCCTGCACCGCGTCGGCGTCGGGGACCACCCCGGCCGAGCCCGCACCCGTCGCACCGGCGATCAGGTTGCGCAGGTAGACGGTGACCGGAAGCAGTTCCTGCCGGTCCAGGTAGAGGAACGCGGTGAACCACGAGTTCCAGAAGGAGACCGCGTAGAACAGCACCATCGTGGCGATGATCGCCTTGGACAGGGGCAACACGATCCGCAGGAGGATCCCGTACGTGTTCAGCCCGTCCACCGCGGCGGCCTCCTCCAACTCGGCCGGGAGGCTCTCGAAGAACGCCTTCATGACCAGCAGGTTGAACACGTTTATCGCGTTCGGGAGGACCACCGCCCAGATGCTGTTCTTCATCCCCAGGCTGGTGATCAGCACGTAGTTCGGGATCAGCCCGCCGGTGAAGAACATGGTGAACAGGGCGACCCCCACCAACGCCCCGCGCCCCCGGAGCCGGTGCTTGGAGAGGACGTACGCGTAACAGGTGGTCAGCACCAGGGAGATGACGGTGGCGACCACCGTGTAGACGACAGTGTTGCGATAGTTCGTCCAGAACATCGCGTCGGACGTCACCAGCCGGTACGCGGTCAGGTCGAACCCCCGGGGCACCAGGTTGACCTGCCCCGAGATGATGTACGCCTCGTCGCTGAGCGAGCGGGCCACGATGGTGACGAAGGGGTACAGGGTCACCACCACGACTGCGGTCAGGACGATCCCGTTGACGACCTGGAAGACCCGGTAGCCCCGGCTCTCCCCCGGCCTGCGCCCCCGCCGACCCGGCGTCGTGGGCACACCGCGTCGGCCCGGCGTCCGCTGCGCGGTGCCGGTCACCACAGGCTCGTCCCCACCGTACGGCGGGAGATCAGGTTCGCCGAGACGACCAGGATCAACCCGATGACCGCCTCGAAGAGGCCGATCGCCGCCGCGTAGCTGAAGTTGCTGGACTCGAAGCCCATCCGGAACAGGTACGTGGAGATCACGTCGGCGGTCGGGTACGTCAGCGGGTTGTAGAGCAGCAGGATCTTCTCGAATCCGACGGCCATGAAGCTGCCGATGTTGAGGATCAGCAGGGTCACCATCGTCGGCCGGATCCCGGGGAGGGTCACGTGCCAGGTCTGCCGCCACCGGTTCGCCCCGTCGATCCGGGCCGCCTCGTAAAGGTTGTCGTCGACTGTTGTCAGGGCCGCGAGGTACAGGATCGTCCCCCACCCGACTGTCTGCCAGACCTCGGAGGAGACGTAGACCGCCCGGAACCACTCCGGCTGTTGCAGGAACGAGACCGGGTCACCCCCGGCGGCCCTGACGATCTGGTTGACGGTGCCGTCCACGGACAGCAACTGCATCACCATCGCCGCCACGATCACTATGGACAGGAAGTGCGGCAGGTACGACACGGACTGGACGAAACGCTTGAGCCGACGGGCGCGTACCTCGTTGAGCAGCAACGCCAGCACGATCGGCAGCGGGAAGCAGAACAGCAGGGTGAGGGTCCCCAGCACGAGGGTGTTCGTGAACACCTGCCAGAACGTGGGGTCGGTGAAGAACATCCGGAAGTAGCGCAGCCCGACCCAGTACTCACCGAAGATGCTCCCGCCGGGCTGGAACCGGCGGAACGCGATCACGTTCCCGACCATCGGCAGGTACCGGAAGATCAGGAAGAACAGCAGCGGCAGGACGGCGAGCGAGTAGAGCTGCCAGTCCCGGCGCAGCGCCTGCCGCCAACTCCGCCGCCGGGGGCGTACCACCCGCGCCCGGACGGCCGGCGTCCCGCGCGGCGGGTCCACCGCCGGGGGCCGCCGGGTGCCGGTGGTCATCGTCGCGGTTCCGACCCGACGGTCACCACCGGCCCGACCTCGGCCCGGTCGACGGTCACAGTGGTGAGCAGCTCCCGGTCGTACCCGACCTGACGCTCGGCACCTGTCAATCGCAGGGACACCGTCCCCGACGTCTCCCCGCTGGACCTGCCGAACCGCAGTTGCACGTCGCCGGGCTCCACGATCCGTCGACCGTCGCGTCCGGTGAAGGAGGCCACGTCGGCGGGCACCCGGAACGTCACGTCCGCCGCCGCGCCCGGCTCCAGCGGCACCCGGGCGTACCCGACGAGCCGGACCACCGGGCGGGTGGTCTGGGCGACCGGGTCGTGCAGGTACAGCTGGACCACCTCGGTACCGGTCCGCAGGCCGGTGTTGCGGACTGTGATCCGTACCGTGGTCTCGCCGTCGACTGGCCAGTCGACAGGCTCGGTCGACGCCCCCTGCACGGCGTCGGGAACCCCTGCGTCGGTCCACTCGAAGGTCGTGTAGCCGAGCCCGTGCCCGAACGGGTACGCCGCCGTGGGGTCCACCGAGGAGACCTCCGACCGGCGGCCCAACGGCGGGGAGAGGTACGTCCCGGGCAGTCCTCCGGCGGTACGGGGCACGCTCACCGGCAGTCGACCGGAGGGGTCCACCGCGCCGGTGAGCACCTCGGCGAGGGCCTGTCCGCCGCGCTGACCGAGGAAGAACGCCTGGACGACAGCGGCGGCACCGTCGAACTCCGGGCCGAGCGCGTACGGCCGCCCGGTCATCAGGACCAGCACCACCGGAGTGCCGGTGGCGAGGACCGCCCGGACCAGGTCGGCCTGCACCCCGGGCAGGCGGAGGTCCTCGGCGTCGCAGCCCTCCCCGGAGGTGCCCCGGCCGAACATGCCCGCCCGGTCGCCGACGGCGAGGAGGCAGACGTCGGCGGCGCTGGCCGCCTCGACAGCCGCGTCGATGCCCGTGGTGTCGTCCCCGGTGACCGCGCACCCCGGTCGGTGCACGAGGTCGGGGAGGAACCGGACGAGTTCGTCGCGCAACGACGGGATCTCCAGGCCCAGCCCGTACTCGGGGTGGACTCCGACGTGGTTGGGGAACGAGTAGCAGCCCAGCAGGGCCGTCGGGTCGTCGGCGACCGGGCCGACCAACGCGACCCGCAGCCCGCAACGCAGCGGCAGCAGCCCGTCGTTGCGCAGCAGCACCACGGACTGACGGGCCAACCGCAGTGCCACGTCCCGGCCGGACTCGTCGTCGAACCGGAGTCGGTCGACGTCGGTCGGCAGCCCCTGCCAGTCCTCGTCGAGCAGGCCCAGCTCGGCCTTCTGGACCAGCACCCGGCGCAGCGCCCTGTCGACCAGCGCCTCGTCGACCCGTCCGGCGCGGACCGCCGCGACCAGACCGGGACCGAAGGCGTCCACGGTGGGCAGCTCGACGTCGATCCCGGCCCGCAGGGCGAGCCGGGCCGCCTCCGTACCGTCGGCGGCCACGCCGTGCACCGTCTGGAGGAACCGGATGGAGAAGTAGTCGGCGACGACGGTGCCGGTGAACCCCCACCGGTCCCGTAACAGGCCGGTGAGCAGCCCCTCGTCGGCGGCGGACGGGAGACCGTCGATCTCGGTGTAGGAGTTCATCACCGAGCGCGCCCCGCCGAGTCGCAGCGCCATCTCGAACGGGGGAAGGATGACGTCGGCGAGTTCCCGGGGACCCATCGACACCGGGGCGAGGTTGCGTCCACCCCGGGAGGTGGAGTACCCGGCGAAGTGCTTGAGGGTGGCGACGATCCCGGCCCGTTCCAGCCCCCGGACGTACGCCGCGCCGGTCGTTCCCACCAGGTACGGGTCCTCGCCGATGGTCTCCTCGGTCCGCCCCCACCGGTAGTCCCGGGTGACGTCGAGGACCGGCGCCAATCCCTGGTGCACTCCGGCGGCCCGCATCGACCTGCCGATCTGCCCGGCCATCTCCTCGACCAGGTCCGGGTCGAAGGCGGCACCCCACCCCAGCGGTGTGGGGTAGACGGTGGCCCGCCAGGCGGCGAAACCGGTCAGGCACTCCTCGTGGACCTGGGCCGGGATGCCGAACCGGTTCGCCGCCACGATCTGCGCCTGGGAGGCCGCCAGCGAGCGGGCGCCCTGCACCGGGTCGACGGGTGCGCTGCCGAAGGGGCGGGTGAGTTGGCCCAACCCGTACCGGATCAACTCGCTCCACTGTGGGGCGTCGTCGCGGAGCATGTCGGCCTGGTGCGGGGCGACCCCCTCGCCCGAGGCGTCGGCGCCGACCCAGACCCCGACGAGTTGGGCGACCTTCTCCTCCAGGGACATCAGCGGAATGAGCGCGTCGGCCCGGTCGGTGGGGGGCAGCTGCGGATCGCGCCAGGCGGCGTCTCCGGACGCCGGACCGGTGTCGACGGGCAACTGACTTCTCATCCGGACCCCTTAGCCTTCGACCGCGTCTGCCCAGGTGGTGGCCGCATCGCCGCCGCCGAGAACAGCCCGAAAGTTTCGGCAACAAGTGCGGTATCTGTTTCGGAAACCTAGGTGTCCGGCCCGAATGTGTCAAGGCCCTCAGATCGACTGTCGACTTTCCCTGTTCACAGCGGATATGCAGTCGACCTCGTACGATGATCACGATTTTCAGGATCTTGGCACCCGGCGCGCGCACCCCCGCGTGCTAAAGTTCCTCGAAACTTTCGCCATGGTCTGGATGAGGCTCCGATGACAGTGCTGCGCCCGCCCACGGCGTCCCCCGCCACTGCCGCCACCATCGCCACCATCGCCGACGAGGTCGGGGTCTCGGTGGCGACGGTCTCGAAGGTCCTCAACGGTCGGTCGGACGTCTCCCCGGAGACCCGGGCCCGGGTCGAGGAGAGCCTGGAACGCAACAGGTACCGGCGACGCAGCCGCCGCCAACCGGCCAGCGCCGGCCAGATCGACCTGGTGTTCCACGAGTTCGACTCCGAGTGGGCCACCGAGATCCTGCGCGGCGTCGAGGCGGTCACCGCCACCGCCGGGATCGGGTTGGCCGTCTCCCAGCTCGGCGGCGCGCACAGCCCCTCCCAGGCGTGGCTGGACGCGGCCCTCGCCCGCCGCCCCCTCGGCGTCCTCTTCGTCCTGTGCCACCTGACCGAGCCCCAGCAGCAGCAACTACAACGGCAGCTGATCCCGTTCGTCGTCGTCGACACCGACAGCGCCACCTCGGCGTCGGTGCCGACAGTCGGCTCGAACAACTGGAACGGCGGGCTCCTCGCCACCCGTCACCTGCTGGAACTCGGCCACCGGCGGGTCGCGATCATCTCCGGACCGCAGGACGTCCTGTGCAGCCGGGCCCGGGCCGCCGGATTCCGGTTCGCCCACGACGAGGCAGGCCTCACCGTCGACCCGACGCTGGTCCGGTACGGAAGCTTCTACGTGGATGCCGGCTACCACCACGGCATGGAGCTGCTCAGCCGACCGGACCGCCCGACCGCCATCTTCGCCGGCTCCGACCTCCAGGCCATGGGGGTCCTGCGGGCCGCACGGCAGCTCGGCCTGCGGGTCCCCGAAGACCTCTCCGTCATCGGGTACGACAACCTGCCCTTCGCCGCCTGGATCGGCCCCGCGCTCACCACAGTCAACCAGCCCCTCCGGGACATGGCCGGGACCGCCGCACAGATGCTGCTCGACCTGGCTCGGGGCACGGAGCTGTCGACCAGCCGGATCGACCTGGTGACCGAGCTGGTCGTCCGGGAGAGCACCGCACCACCGAACCCGCATCCCTGACCGCCCCCGCAGCGAGGCCCGATGCCCCTCTTCGACCTCCCCCTCGACCAGCTCGAACGGTACGTCCCCGCCGTCGCCGAACCCGCCGACTTCGACGTCTTCTGGCAGTCCACCCTCGCCGAGGCCGCCACCCGCCCCGCCCTGGTGGACGTCCGGCCCGCACCGACCGGACTACGACTCGTCGACACCTGGGACGTCACCTTCACCGGGTACGCCGGTGACCCGGTCCGCGCCTGGTACACCCGCCCCCGGGAGGTGGCCACCCCACTGCCCACCGTCGTCGAGTACGTCGGCTACGGGCGGGGTCGGGGCCTGCCCCACGAACGGCTGCTCTGGCCGGTCGCCGGGTACGCGCACCTGCTCATGGACAGTCGGGGTCAGTCCGGCCAGTACGGCCCCGGCGACACCCCCGACCCGTACGGCGCTCCCGGCGGCCCGTCGCCGGTCACCTGGGGGATCCTCGACCCGGACGACTACTACTACCGTCGACTGATCACCGATGCGGTCCGGGCCGTCACCGCCGCCCGTGCGCTGCCCGGCGTGGACGTCCGCCGGGTCGTCGTGACCGGCAACAGTCAGGGCGGGGGTCTCGCCCTCGCGGTGGCCGGACTCGTCGCGGACCTCGCCGCAGTGCTGACCACCGCCCCGTTCCTCTGCCACGTGCAGCGGGCCCTCGACCTCACCGACGCCCCGCCCTACGGGGAGATCGTGCGGTACCTCGCCGTCCAACGGGACGTGGAGACGACGGTACGACGGACCCTCTCCTACGTCGACGGGGTCACCTTCGCCCGACGGGCCGTCGCACCGGCCCACTTCGGCATCGGCCTGCGCGACCCGGTCTGCCCACCGAGCACCGGCTTCGCGGCGTACAACCAGTACGGCGCGGCGAACGGCCGCCCCGTGCCGCCGGAGCGGCGAATCCACACCTATCCGTTCAACGGGCACGAGGGCGGCGAGGCCGTCCACACCCGACGTCAGCTGGACTGGCTGGCCGACACCCTCGCCGGGCGGTGAACCGCCGACGCCCGGCGGCCGGTGGTCTCCCACCGGTGCCGCCGGGCGTCGGAGCAGGTCGAAGCCGACCGGAACGGTCAGTGCCGCCCGGAACGGGTCAGCGGGCGTCGCCGGTGAGGGCGACGAGCGCCTGCGCGGTCCGGAAGTACGGGTTGCGGCCCAGGTCGCCGACGGTGGTGATGTTGAAGGCCTCCTTGAGCAGCTTGGCGTCGCCGTCGCTCACCCCCAGGAGGGCGGCCACCGGGGCGTCGACCAGCTCGGCCACGCTCTTGTCCTGGTACGACTTGTCGACGAGCTTGGTGAAGTCGGCGGTGACGGGCATCGGTACTCCTTTGCAAGACCCGAACGGGACAATCCCCCTCGGATACGGTTGAACTTCACGAATTACATCATCAATGGCCGTCGTAAGTCCACTGTGGAGCGCGGGTGGGCTCAGCCCTCCTCGCCGTCCTCCTCCTCGTCCCCCTCGAAGGCGTCGAAGACCTCGTCGGCGACCATGCCACCGGCGAAGCCCAGGGCCGCGCCACCGGCCACCCCCGCCACCACCGCACCCATCCCGGGTCCCCGACGCTCGTGGTGTTCCTCCTGGTACCCGCCGTGCGGGGCACCGTAGCCGGGCTGGCCGTACGCCGGCTGGCCGTAACCGGGCTGCGCCGGGTAACCGGGCTGGGACGGATAGCCGGGCTGGCCGTAGCCGGGCTGGGACGGATAGCCGGTGGCGGTGCCGTAGCCCCCACCCAGCAGGGACTGACGCTGGTCCAGCGCCTGACGCAGCCAGCCGTCGACCTGGACGGCCCAGTCGGTGCTGTCCGCGTCGGCGTGGGCCACCCGGTACCTGCCGTACGAGTCGTGACCGGGGGTGAAGAGTCCGCCCCGCTTGTCGAACTCCAGGACCACGTCGACGCCGTACTCGTTGGCCACGAAGGTCAGCTCGACCTCGTTGATCCCGTGCGCGTACTGCGGAGCGGCGAAGTACTCGACCTCCTGGTAGAACGGCAGGCTCTGGTGGAGGCCGGAGATGTAGCCGTGTTCCAGGTCGGCGCCCTTGAACTGGAATCCGAGTCGGCCGAACGCCTCCAGGATCCGCTCCTGCACCGGCAGCGGGTGCACCTGCACCGGGTCGAGGTCGCCCTTGTCGACGGCCCCCCGGATCGCGACCTCGGTACGCAGACCCAACGTCATCCCGTGCAGGGGCTGCCCGTACAGGCTGGTGACAGGGGTCTCCCACGGCACCGGGACCTGGAACGGCAGGGCGATGTGCTGCCCCTCGCCCAGGTGGAGGCCACCGGCGACCTGGATCCGGTGGAACTCGACAGCGGCGTCGTGCTCGGTCTCCGCGCCGTCGACCTCGACCCGGGTGACCAGGCCGAGCACGATGTGGTCGATCTCGGCGTCGCTGCTGCCGCCGGTGAGGTTCACCTGCCCGTCGAGCAGCAGACCGGGCCGCGTGTGCGGGTTGGACAGGACCGTGTCGACGCTGGGTGCGCCCACCCCGAACGCACCCAGCATCCGCTTGAAGACCACGTACTTCTCCCTCACCAGCCGGCGTGTCCGCAAGGACCCGACCCGGACGTGAACAGACCTCACCAAAACCCTTGCCAGCAGAGACGATCGTCGTCGTCCTCAGTGGATTCGGGCTTGGCGGGGAAGCTAACACCGCTAACTGAGAGGTTGCTGAGTGCATTCGCTCGACTACTGAGAGGTAACTTGTCGGCACCGGCCGGACAGGGCGGAGCTGTCGAGTCGCAACCACGAGCCCAGGACCGCAATACTCCTGGCATCTGCATGTCGAGAAGCCGATTCAACCTCGCAACAACGAGTCGATAACCTGGCCCGGTGACCACGTACCGGATCAGCGAGGCCGCCGACCTGCTCGGCGTCAGCACCGACACCGTCCGGCGGTGGGTCGACGCCGGACGGCTCCCGGCCGCCCGCGACGACCACGGGCACCGCATCGTCGACGGCGTCGACCTCGCCGCGTTCCTGCGTGCCCAGCGGACCCGCCCCGACGACCGGGCCGAGGAGTCCTCCGCCCGCAACCGGCTACGCGGCATCGTCACCGCGGTCGTCCGGGACTCCGTGATGGCCCAGGTCGACATCCAGGCCGGGCCGTTCCGCATCGTGTCGTTGATGAGCCGGGAGGCCGTCGACGAGCTGGGCCTCGCCGTCGGATCCGTCGCCGTCGCCGTGATCAAGTCGACCACCGTGGTGGTGGAGCGGGCCGCCCCCACCGTCGGCAGCCAGCGAAGGAGCACGTCGTGACGATCCCGAGATTCCCCGTCGCGCCGGTCGCCCTGGCCACTGCGGCGCTGCTCGCCGTCGCCGGATGCGCCACCACCGACCGGCCGGGCGGCGACAGCGACGCCACGACAGTCACCGGCACCGTGACGGTCTTCGCCGCCGCCTCGCTGACCGGCGCGTTCACCACCATCGGTACACAGTTCGAGGCGGCCCACCCCGGGGTCGTCGTCCGGTTCAACTTCGCCGGCAGTTCCGGCCTGGCCACGCAGATCACCGAAGGGGCCCCGGCCGACGTCTTCGCCGCCGCCGACCCGGCCACCATGGTCAGGGTCACCGAGGCGGGCGCCGCCGAAGGCCCGCCCGCCACCTTCGTCAGCAACCAACTGGTCGTCGCCGTCGCCCCGGGCAACCCGAAACGGATCACCGGGCTGGCCGACCTGACCCGACCCGACGTCCAGGTGGCGCTCTGCGCCGAACAGGCCCCCTGCGGGGCGGCGGCCCGGCGGGCCCTGGCCGCCGCCGACGTCGACGTGACCCCGGTGACCCTGGAACGGGACGTCAAGGGGGCGCTGGCCAAGGTCACCCTGGGCGAGGTGGACGCCGCCCTCGTCTACCGCACCGACGTCCGGGCCGCCGAGAGGGTCGACGGGGTCGAGTTCCCCGAATCCGGCGAAGCGATCAACGACTACCCGATCGTCGGTCTCGCCGACGCCCCCAACCCCACCGGGGCGCGGGAGTTCGTCGCGTACGTCCTCTCCGAACCGGGCCGGACGGTCCTCACCCGAGCCGGTTTCCAGACCCCGTGACCACCCCCGCCCCCGTCCACCCCGATCGACGGCGGGTACGCCGACGAGACCGACCCCGGATGCCGGTGGCCCTCCTGGTGCCCGCCGGACTCGGGCTGTTCTTCCTCACTGTGCCGCTGGTCGGGCTGTTGGTGCGCACCCCCTGGTCGACCCTGCCCCACCGACTCACCGAACCGGGCGTCCTCGCCGCGCTCCGCCTGTCGATCCTGGCCGCCACCCTCGCCACAGTGCTCTGCCTGGTGCTCGGCGTCCCCCTGGCCTGGCTGCTGGCCCGGGTCGACTTCCCCGGCCGACGGCTGGTCCGCGCCCTGGTCACAGTGCCGCTGGTCCTCCCGCCGGTGGTCGGCGGTGTGGCCCTCCTGCTGGTCTTCGGCCGCCGAGGGCTGCTCGGCGGGTGGCTCGACCAGACCTTCGGCCTCACCCTGCCCTTCACCACCACGGCGGTGGTGCTCGCCGAGGCGTTCGTCGCGATGCCGTTCCTGGTCATCGCGGTCGAGGGCGCACTGCGCGGGGTCGACACCAGGTACGAGGAGGCCGCCGCGACCCTCGGGGCCGGACGGTGGACCACCTTCACCCGGGTCACCCTGCCCCTGGTCGGCCCCGGGATCGCCGCCGGGGCGGTGCTCGCCTGGGCCCGCGCCCTCGGCGAGTTCGGTGCCACCATCACCTTCGCCGGAAACTATCCGGGCACCACCCAGACCATGCCCCTGGCGGTGTACCTGGCCCTCGAAACCGACCTGGAGGCGGCGATAGTGCTCAGCCTGATCCTGCTCGTCGTCTCGGTGGCGATCCTCGCCGCGCTCCGGGACCGCTGGCTCGGCACCACGTGACCGGCCCGCTGCTCGACGGACACCTCGTCGTCGACCGGGGCGACTTCCGGCTCGACGTACGACTGCACGTCTCCGCCGGGGAGGTGGTCGCCCTGCTCGGCCCCAACGGCGCGGGCAAGACCACCGCGTTACGGGCACTGGCCGGGCTGACCCCGCTGCACGCCGGTCACCTCGTCCTCGACGGCGTCGAACTGGACCGCCCCGGACACCGCCACCCGGTCGGTCCGGAGCACCGCCGCATCGGGGTGGTGTTCCAGGACTACCTCCTCTTCCCGCACCTCGACGTGCTCGACAACGTGGCGTTCGGACCCCGACGGCAGGGACTCGACAGACGGGCCGCCCGTCGTCGGGCCGCCGACTGGCTCGACCGGGTGGGCCTCGCCGACCACGCCCACCGACGGCCCCGGCAGCTCTCCGGGGGGCAGGCCCAGCGGGTCGCCCTGGCCCGGGCGTTGGCAGTCGAACCGACACTGCTCCTGCTCGACGAGCCGCTCGCCGCCCTCGACGCGGGCACCCGACTGGACACCCGGGCCCGACTGCACGGACACCTCGGCGCACACCCCGGCGCGGCAGTGCTGGTCACCCACGACCCCCTCGACGCGTTGGCCCTGGCCGACCGGCTGGTCATCGTGGAACACGGGCGGATCGTCCAGGAGGGCGACGCCACCACCGTCACCACCCGCCCCCGCACCGAGTACGTCGCCAGACTGGTCGGACTCAACCTGCTACGGGCAACGGCCGACGGACACCGGGTCACGGTGCCGTCGGGCCTGACCCTGTCCACCACCGACCGGCTCCACGGCGACGTCTTCGTGGCCTTCCCACCCACCGCCGTGGCCCTCCACCCCGACCGACCCGAACCCGCCGAGAACACCTGGTCGGCCGAGGTGGTCGGGGTGCAACGGCACGGCGACCACCTCCGGGTGGAGCTGACCGGCCCGATCGAGGTGAACGCCGACCTCACCCCACCCGCCGCCGCAGCCCTGAGACTCACCCCCGGCACACACCTCTGGGCAACCCTTCCCCCCACCACCCCCCACACCTACCCGGTGTAAGGAAGGGTCCCTTGTTAACGCTCGCGGTAGAGCCGGGCACCCCTCTCACCGGACGTGCGGCCTCCGGTCCGCGGGCGAACCTCACCGGTCGGTACGGGCTCCAGCCGCGCGCAGCACGGCGACGGTCTCCGGATGCGGGCCGAGGAGTGCCCAGGTCAGTGGGGAACGGCCGAGGCCGTGATCCTCCCGTAGGCCGGGGTCGGCCCCACCGGCCAGCAGTGCCGATACCGTCTCGTGGTGTCCCCAACAGGCAGCGGCGCAGAGTGGCGTGCCCTCCGTACCGTGGCCACTCTCGCGGTCCGGCGACGCACCGGCGGCGAGCAGGAGCCGTACGACAGCGACCTCGTTCTGCACCGCCGCCGCGTAGAGGGCAGTGGTCCCCTCGACGTCCACCGCGTCCGGATCGACACCCGCCCTGAGCAGGTCTGCGACCTGACCGGCCGCGCCGGAACGGGCCGCCTCGACGAGCCGACGCCCGAACTTCCTTCCCCGCCGCCGGTTCACCGATCGATCCCTGCTGACAAGGTGCCCTCCCTAACCCCGGGGGGCGTACATGATGATGGCGACGCCGAGGAGGCAGACGGCGGCACCGGTGAGGTCCCACCGGTCCGGCCGGAACCCGTCCATGACGACGCCCCAGGCCAGCGACCCGGCGACGAAGACCCCGCCGTACGCGGCCAGCACCCGGCCGAAGTTGGGGTCGGGTTGGAAGGTGGCGACGAACCCGTACGCGCCGAGGGCGATCAGTCCACCGGCGATCCACCACAGGCCACGGTTCTCCCGGAAGCCCTGCCACACCAGCCAGGCACCCCCGATCTCGGCGACGGCAGCGAGGGCGAACAGCAGGAGCGAGCGCAGTACTGTCACCTGCCGGACCGTACCGTGTCGGGCGGGTGGCGTCGGTCAGAGCCAGTTGCGGCGCTTGAAGATCAGATAGAGGGTGCCGCAGACCATGCCCATCATCGCCACCGCGAAGGGGTATCCGAACCGCCAGTGCAGTTCGGGCATGAGGTCGAAGTTCATCCCGTAGACGGTGCCGATCAGGGTGGGGGCGAACAGGATCGCCGCCCAGGAGGAGATCTTCTTGATCTCCTCGTTCTGTTCGTAGCTGGCCGCGGTGAGCGCCCGCATCTCCTCGTTCTGCTGCTGGGAGACGAGGGTGGCGTTCACTGTGAGCATGTTCTGCAACAGGTGCCGGAACCCGTCGACCCGCTCCACCACGTGGGTCAGGTGGTCCGCGACGTCCCGGAGTCGGCGTTGGAGTTCGGTGTCGGTGCCGTACTTGGTGTATCCGGCGGCGAGGTTGTCCAGGACGCCGAGGAGGGGGCGGGCGGCCCGCTGGAACTCGATCACCTCGCGGCTGAGTTCGTAGATGCGTCGGCTGACCTTCGGGTCGCCGCCGAACACCTCGGTCTCGATCTCGTCGATGTCGTTCTCCAACCCGGCGACCACCGGGGCGTACCCGTCGACCACCTGGTCGAGGACGGCGTAGAGGACCGCCTCCGGGCCCCGAGCCAGCAGACCCGGGTCGGACTCCATCCGACGTCGCACGGCGGCCAGGTCGGGGGCCTCACCGTGGCGGACGGTGATCACGAAGTCGGGGCCGATGAACAGGTGCAGTTCGCTGAACTCGACGTGCTCGCGGGAGTCGACGTACCGGGCCGCGCGGAGGACCACGAAGAGGGTCTGGCCGTACCGCTCCAGCTTGGGGCGTTGGTGGGCGGTGATCGCGTCCTCGACGGCCAGGTCGTGCAGCTTGAACTCACGGGCCAGCGAGGCGATCTGACCGGCGTCCGGGCGGTAGAGGCCGATCCAGGCCATCGCCCCGTCCTGCTCGTCCAGGCACCGGTACGTCTCGGCGAGGCTCTCCGGGGACGCGTACCGCCGCCCGCCGGTGTAGACGGCGCTGTCGACAAGTCGGCTCTCGGCGGTGGTCCTGACGTTCACCGGTACGGCGGGACGGGGTCGGGGTGCGACGACGGTACCGCTGTTGCCCCACCGTCCGAGGGCGTTGGTGAGGGCGAACGCGCGCAGCTTGGCGGGCATGGGGGACTCCTCGGCCAGGGGTGACGGGATGGTCCGCCCCTGGGCCGACGGCAGGTCAGTCGGGGGTGCTCGCGGGGGCGGCGGTGGTCGTCGAGTTGGTACTCGGAGGTTCGCTACTCATGGCGTGACCACCTCCCCTCGCGTCGTCCCACACACACCGACCCGCACCGATGGCGAGTGCGCCGCGCGAAAGCTTAACCCGCCTTCGCGTCGACTCGTCCACCGCCGTAGCGGAATTCACCTGCCCGTCACAACCACCCCCGTCGCTTGAAGATCAGATAGAGACTGCCGCAGACCAGTGCCATCAGCAGCAGCGCCAACGGGTAGCCCAGTGGCCAGTGCAGTTCGGGCATGAGGTCGAAGTTCATCCCGTAGACGGTGCCGATCAGGGTGGGGGCGAAGAGGATCGCCGCCCAGGCGGAGATCTTCTTGATCTCCTCATTCTGTTCGTAGCTCGCCGCGGTGAGGCTGCGCATCTCCTCGTTCTGCTGTTGGGACACCAGTGTCGAGTTCACGGTCAGGATGTTCTGCAACAGGTGCCGGAACCCGTCGACCCGTTCCACCACCTGGGTCAGGTGGTCGAAGACGTCCCGCAGTCGCTGCCGTACCTCCTCGTCGGCCCCGTCCGGCGCACCCCCGGTGACCAGCCCGTCCAGCATCCCGAGGAGGGGGCGGGCGGCCCGCTGGAACTCGATCACCTCCCGGGTCAGCTGGTAGATGCGGCGGCTGGCGTTGGGGTCGCCGCCGAACACCTCGGTCTCGATCTCGTCGATGTCGTTCTCCAGCCCGGCGACCACCGGGGCGTACCCGTCGACCACCTGGTCGAGCACCGCGTAGAGCACCGCCGCCGGCCCCCGGGCCAGCATCTGCGGGTCGGACTCCAGTCGGCGTCGTACCGCCACCAGGTCGGGGGCCTCACCGTGCCGCATGGTGATGACGAACCGGGGGCCGAGGAAGAGGTGCAGTTCGCTGAACTCGACCACCTCCCGTCTGTCGACGTAGCGGGCGGCCAGGAGGACCACGAACCGGGTGTCTCCGTACCGTTCGAGCTTGGGCCGTTGGTGGGCGTTGACGGCGTCCTCGGCGGCCAGTTCGTGCAGCTGGAACTCCCGGGCCAGCGAGGCGACCTGCACCTCGTCCGGCCGGTAGAGCCCGATCCAGGCCATCGAGCCGTCCCGCTCCTGAAGACACCGGTACGTCTCGGCGAGGCTGGCCGGGGAGGCCTGTCGCCGACCGGAGGTGTAGACGGCGCTGTCGACGAGTCCCCCGGGCTCGGGTGGGTCGGCGAAGAGCGGGTGGGTTCCGTGTTCGTCGAGCCAGCGCCCGAATCCACCGGTCGACGGCTCGGTCATCACCGTCTCCCTCCCGCGAACCACCGGCGAACAGTCCGCGAACCTCCCGCGAACGAGACGGCTGCCACCGGCTCGGCACCCCACCCACCTGCTGATTCTCCCCGCATCGGCGGATCGGGTGGCGACATCCGGCGCATACTCACGGTGACCGGGCCGGTACGACGGGGGCAGCGGATGGGTGCGGGTTCGCGGATCCCGACGGCTCCCCGTCGGCTCCGGTCGCTGCGCGCCTGGCTGCTCACCCCACCGGATGTGGGTCCCGCGCGCCATCCCGGCCCGTTGGCGGCCGCGCCGCAGACCCGCCGTCACCCCTGGTGGCGGGTGATGTGCCTGACCGGGGTGGACTACTTCTCCACCCTGGGATACCAGCCTGGGATCGCGGCGCTGGCCGCCGGGGCGCTCTCCCCGGTGGCCACCCTGGTCCTGGTCCTGGTGACCCTGCTCGGGGCGTTGCCCGTGTACCGGCGGGTGGCGGTGGAGAGCCCGCACGGCGAGGGGTCGATCGCCATGCTGGTCCGGTTGCTCTCGTACTGGCAGGGCAAGCTGTTCGTGCTGGTCCTGCTCGGGTTCGCGGCGACCGACTTCATCATCACCATCACCCTGTCGGCGGCGGACGCCACCGCCCACCTGGACGAGAACCCGTTCTGGCCGACAGCGTTGAAGGGTCACGAAGTGGTGGTGACCCTGGTGCTGGTGGCGCTGCTGGGGGCGGTCTTCCTCATGGGGTTCAGTGAGGCGATCGGGGTCGCAGTGGTCCTGGTCGGGGTGTACCTGACTGTGAACGTCGTGGTGATCGGCGACGCGTTGCGGCGGGTGGCCACCCATCCCGGTGTGTTCGCCGACTGGTCGGCAGCGTTGACCCGGCAGCACGGTGATCCGCTGTTGATGGTCGCGGTGGCGCTCCTGGTCTTCCCCAAGCTGGCGTTGGGGTTGTCGGGCTTCGAGACGGGGGTGGCGGTCATGCCCCACATCCGGGGTACGCCCGGCGAGCCGGAGGCCCGCCCGGTGGGGCGGATCCGGGCGGCCCGTCGGCTGCTCACCACCGCCGCCGTCGTGATGAGCGTCTTCCTGGTGACCAGCAGCGTCGTCACCACCCTCCTGATCCCGGCGGAGGAGTTCCGGCCGGGTGGGGCGGCCAACGGGCGGGCCCTGGCCTACCTGGCGCACGAGAACCTGGGGCAGGTGTTCGGGACCGTCTACGACGTCTCCACCATCGCCATCCTGTGGTTCGCCGGGGCGTCGGCGATGGCCGGGTTGCTGAACCTCGTCCCCCGTTACCTGCCCCGGTACGGGATGGCGCCCACCTGGTCCCGGGCGGTCCGGCCCCTGGTCCTCGTCTTCACGGCGGTGGCCTTCCTGATCACGATCGTCTTCGGTGCCAGCGTCGACGCCCAGGGTGGGGCGTACGCGACAGGGGTGCTGGTCCTGATCACGTCGGCGGCGACGGCGGTGACCCTGTCGGCGCACCGACGTCGGCAGACCGGCCGCCGGTTCGCCTTCGCCCTGATCACTGCGGTCTTCGTCTACACCACCGGGGCGAACGTGGTGCAGCGCCCGGACGGTGTGAAGATCGCTGCGTGTTTCATCACCGGGATGCTGCTGATCTCCCTGCTGTCCCGGTTGTCCCGCGCCTTCGAGCTGCGGGTGGACGCCGTCGACCTGGACCCGGAGGCTCGGCGGATCGTCGACGAGGCCGCCCGTCGGGGGCGGATCCGGCTGGTGGCGCACCCGGTGGCGGACCGGCGGCCCGAGGCGTACCGGGAGAAGACGGCCGAGACCCGGGCGGACCACGAGATTCCCGGCGACGCCGACCTGATCTTCGTCGAGGTACGGGTCACCGACCCGTCGGACTTCGAGACCAGCCTCCCGGTCCGGGGCAGGACGGTCGGGGACGGGACGGTCGGGGACAGGACGGGTGAGGACGGGACGGGTGAGGACGGGACGGTCGGAGCCGGGTACCGGGTGCTGGCGGTGGAGAGCACCTCGGTGCCGAGTGCGTTGGCGGCGCTGCTGCTGCACCTGCGGGACCGGACCGGCCGCCGCCCCCACGTCTACTTCTCCTGGACCGAGCAGGGGCCGCTGGCGAACCTGCTGCGCTACCTGGTCGTCGGCCGGGGCGAGGTGGCGTACGTGACCCGGGAGATCCTGCGTCGCCAGGAGCCGGACCGGTCCCGTCGCCCCCACGTCCACGCCGGCTGACCGGCCCGCCTCCGCCACGCACCCGTCGGCTGACCCGGGTCCGCCTCGGCCGACGACCGGGGCGGGCCGTGGTCAGCCGGTGCCCACCCCGAGGAGTCGGCGGATCCGGCGTCCGATCCGGGCCTGCAAGGGGACCCTGGGGGGCGCGGGCGGTGTGGGGGGCGTCGGAGCGACCCCGTCGGCCGGCACCTTCACCGGCTTCGGCAGCCGGGTGTCGAGGGTCCACCCACAGTTGTGGATCCGGGCCTTGAGCACCCAGGTCCCCTCGGTCCGCCCACCGTTGAGGGTGGCGAAGTCGATCCGGGTGGTGCTGCGGTGGACGAGGTGGAACGCCCCGGGTGGGCCGTCCGGCGCGGGGATCCGCTCGGTGCGTGACTCGACGGGCAGGAAGACCTCCTCGCTGGTCTCCTTGCGGAGGGCGACGAGATCCATCTTCGCCGCGGCGACCTGGGCGGTGGCGTCGGCCCGGTCCGCGTCGACCTCGGGCACCGGGAGGGTCAGCAGGTCCCGGCCCTCGTCGTGGACGAAGGTGACTGGTTGTTCACCGGAGACCAGCCCACCGGAGACCTCGACGGTGAGGACCGTCCCGTCCAGGTCGCGTCGGTCCAGGGTGGCGGTGGCGCGGATGCCCGTCTCCCACTCGGCCAGGGCCCGCAGGTCGCCGAGGCGGCCCTGCTCGGCGAGGTACGCCACCACCCGCTGGCGAGGTGGCAGCCCGGCGGCGACGCCGGGCGCGAAACGGTCCCGGATGATGTTCCGGACCTGGTGGGCAACCTTCTCCGTCCACTCCTCGGGGGCCTCCAGCAGCGCCTTCCCGGCGAGCCTGTTGACCATTTCGTTGCGCAGCCAGCGGCGGTGCAGTTTGTCGCGCAGCGGTCCGGGTCGGGTGTACCTGTCGACGACGTCGAGCGCCTCACGGAGGTTGGTGTAGTAGCCCTCCGGATCGAGCCGGGTGGCGGTGACGTTCCCCGCGTCGGGCCGCCGGAAGTGGTGGTAGCAGGCGTAGTCGGCGAGTACGCAGATCCGGCGGGCGACGAAGTACGACCTGACCACCATGACGTGGTCTTCGAGCCGACGTCGCCCCTCCGGGAAACGGATGTCGTTGTCCAGCAGCATCGACCGTCGGAACAGCTTGTGACAGGTCATGCTGTCGATCAGGGGGGCGTTCTCCAGGGTCGCGTCGAACCGGTTCCTGCGGAACAGCTCCCGGGGCACCCCCCGTCCGTGGCCGACCATCTTGCCGATGACCATGTCGGCGTCGTACTCGTGGGCGCAGGCGTGAAGACGTTCCAGGGCCTCGTCGCCGAACCAGTCGTCGTCGTCGGCGAAGAAGACGTACTCGCCCCGGGCCTGGTCGACGCCGAGGTTGCGGGGGCGCGACGGCCAGCCCGAGTTATCGATGTGCAGGACCCGCATGTTCGGTTCGGTGGCGACCAGCTCGTCGAGGCGGGCCGGGGTCTCGTCGGTGGACCCGTCGTCGACGAACAGGACCTCGAACTGGTCCCGAGGCATGGACTGGCGCTGTAGCGAAATGATCAATTTCTCGATGTACGGCCCGGGGTTGTAGGCCGGCACCACGACACTCACCTTGGGCTCGTTGGCTGTGATGGTCATGCTCTCTTCCTGAGCAGTGGTCGTCCTCACCCAGGAAGACGATCGTCGAAGGCGAACGGTTGCGGTGCCTCACTCAGACTATTCCCGTTTTGACGCGGAATCCGCCTCCCATCCGTCGGTGGGAGTGGCGACCCGCCCCCGCAATGCCGGACGGAACCTTCCTCCCAACCTGATTGATCCGGTCCCGACGGGGAAGTTTTCCCAGCACGGACGGGCAACTTTCTCGCGGAGGGATGAAATGGCTCACAACCAGTTTCAGCAGCAGGATCCCAAGGACCAGTTCCGCTCCCCGGACGAGCAGACCGGCGGGCAGCAGTCCCCGCCGGGCCAGACGGGCAAGATGCCCGACACCCCCGACCACGGGGAGCAGAGCTACCGGGGCAGCGGTCGGCTCACCGGCAAGCGGGCCGTACTCACCGGCGGGGACTCCGGGATCGGCCGGGCGGTCGCCATCGCGTACGCCCGGGAGGGCGCCGACGTCCTCTTCACCTATCTGCCCGAAGAGGAGGAGGACGCCCGGGAGACGGCACGGCTGATCACCGAGGCCGGACGGACGGCGGTGCCGGTGGTCGGTGACATCCGCGACGAGGGGCACTGCCAGGACGTGGTCAAGCGGGCTGTCGCCGAACTCGGCGGCGTGGACATCCTGGTCAACAACGCCGCGTACCAGATGGCCCAGGAGGGCGGCATCCTCGACATCGACACCGAGCAGTTCGACAGGGTGCTCAAGACCAACCTGTACGCGATGTTCTGGCTGACCAAGGCGGCCGTACCGCACATGGGCGAGGGGTCGGTGGTCATCAACACCGCCTCGATCCAGGCGTACCAGCCCTCGTTCCAGCTGTTGGACTACGCCACCACCAAGGCGGGGATCGTCAACTTCACGAAGGCGCTGGCGGAGAACCTGGCGGACCGGGGTATCCGGGTCAACTGCGTGGCACCGGGTCCGATCTGGACCCCGTTGATCCCGGCCACCATGCCGGAGGAGAAGGTCGAGTCGTTCGGCGGCGACACCCCGCTGGGCCGGGCCGGTCAACCGGCGGAACTGGCCCCGGCGTACGTCTTCTTCGCCTCGCAGGAGTCCAGTTACATCACCGGTGAGGTGCTCGGTGTCACAGGCGGCAAGCCGCTCCCCTGACCGACCCCGACGCGGCGGTCGCGGGGTGTCGCATTCCTGACCGACCTGCTGCCGACAGGCATGGATTCCGGCTGGTCAGGGTAATTGATCGACATGGGCACGCTCCATTTTTCCGCACCGATGGTGAAGGCCGTCGAGGTGCACCAGTGGCGACTGACGACCGGGGCGGAGCTTCGTGAACTACGCGCCTCCCTGCACCGCACGCTGACCGGCAACCAGCTCCTCGACGGGGAGAAACTGGACGACGTCCCCGAGCAGATGGCGTTGGTGGCGACCGAACTCGCCACCAACGCCCTGCGGCACGGGCTGCCGCCGACGATCGTCACGCTCTTCAGCGCCGACGAGTGTCTCCTGCTGGACGTGGCCGACCACGACCTGGGCACGGTCCCGGAGTTGGCAGACACCCGCCCTGCCGAATCCGGCGGACGGGGTCTTCTCCTGGCCCGTCAGCTCTCCCTCGACGTGGGCTGGTACGCCACAGCGACCACCAAGCACATCTGGGCGACGTTTCCGCGCCGCGCCGACAGACCGACCCCCTGACCGGTGGGGCCACCCCGGCCATCCGGGGCGGCCCCACCGGGTCACCGGGGGCGGTGCGGTGCGATGGGGTTGGCGAGGGAACCGACAAGTTGCAGGGCGGCCGACGGGTCGGCCAGGTCAACCATCTGCCGGTTGTTGCGCAGCTGGAGCCGGTTGAGGCAGGAGAGCGCGAACTCCTCGGTGAACAGGTCGTAGCGGGTCAGCCGGTCGGCCAGGTGGGGCACCCGGTCCCGGTAGGCGGCGGCGCACTCGGCGACGGTCCGCCAGAACTCGTCCTCGGCGAGCACACCGGCCTCGGTGAGGACCGCGTTGAGGTGCCGCAGGAAGCAGTCGAAGACGTCGGTGAAGATCGACAGCAGCCGCTCCTCCTCCGGGACCCGGACCTGGATCCGGCCGACCAGGGGTGGCAGCTCGACATCGGGGTCGAAGACGACGATCTCCTCGGCGATGTCCTTGAAGATCACCCGCTGCACCACCCCGCCGTCCAGCACCAGGATGACGTTCTCGCCGTGCGGCATGAAGGCCAGGTCGTGGGCGTAGAAGGCGTGCAGGAGCGGAGTCAGGTACGCGTCCAGGTAGCGCCGCAGCCAGTCGGCCGCCGGCAGTCCGGACTCCTCGATCAGCGCCGCCGTCAGGGACCCGCCCGCCCGGTCGGTGTGCAGCAGGGAGGCCATCGTGGCCAGCCGCTGCCCCGGCTCCAGGCCGGGCACCGGGCTCTCCCGCCAGAGCGCCGCCAGCATCTTGCGGTACGGGGAGTACCTGTCGGTGGCCGCCTCGTACTGCCTGTTGCGGTAGCCGACGGCGGCCCGTTCCCGCAGGATGGTCAAACCGGTGGACCGGAACACCTCGTCGGCGGCGATCAGGTCGGCGAGCCAGTCGTTGATCGCCGGGGTGGCCTCCATGTACGCAGCCGAGAGCCCCCGCATGAACCCCATGTTCAGCACCGACAGGGCCGTCTTGACGTAGTCCCGGTGCGGGTTGGTGGCGTTGAAGAAGGTCCGCACCGACTGCTGCGGCAGGTACTCGTCGGGCCCCTCACCGAGACAGACAAGGTGCCGTCGGGCCACCTCACCGGCGAAGGTCACCGACAGCTTGTGGAACCACTGCCAGGGGTGCACCGGGATGAGGTGGTGGTCGTCGAGGTCCAGGCCGAGGTCGGCCAGGGTCCCGGCGAAGTGCTTGAGGGTCTCCTCGCCGAGTTCCTGTCGCAGGAAGGTGGAATGGTCGAGCTCGGTCGAGCAGGTGAAGACCGAGTGGTCACGGTGGGCGGCCAGCCAGATCAGGCGTACCGGCTGGGCGGCCTCCGGCGCGTACCGGTGCTGGTCGTGGCTGCCGTACCCGAGTCGGCCGTTGTTCGCCACGAAGCAGGGGTGCCCCTCGGTCATCCCCGACTCGATGCTCTGGAAGTCGGCCCGCGCCAGGGCCGACGCGTCCACTGCCGGCTTGTGCTGCTTGAACGCCCCACCGGCCAGGGTGGCGCTGATCTCCTCCAGGTAGACCGGGAGGATCTCGTCGGTGAGGCCGAGCGCGCCGCGCAGCTCGGTGCAGAACTCGACGGCGTCCAGCGGCAGTTCGACGCCGTCGCGGTGCCGGGTGAGGCTCGCCAGGTCGATCTGCCAGTGCTCCAGGGCGAGCAGCCGGGCGGTGAACCGGTAGGTGACTGTGGCGTCGTCGCTGCGGACCTCGTACCACCGAGGGCCGAGGTCGGGGTCGGGGTCGGCGGCGGCGACCGGGGTGGGGACGATCAGGCGTTCGTGGGCGAACTCGGCGAGCGCCTTGCGGACCAGGTGCCGGTTCGCGGTGGCCCAGTGTTGGGGGGTCAGGTGGGCGACGGCCTCGACCGGGTTCACGCCGGTACTCCCTTCTGCCCGACGGCGGCCGTGAAGGCCGCCCGGGTGGCGGTACTGAGCAGGGCTTCCTTGGTGGGCAGGGTGACGGTTCCGACGACGGTGAACCCGACGGCGGCGTTGAGGGCCTGGACAGCCTTGTTGTCGACGTCCGGCTCGACCACCACCCGGCGCACCGAGGGGTCGGCGAAGAGCCAGGTCATCACCGTGGTGATCACCGCCCGGGTGAACCCGGGGACCGGCTGGTCGGTCGGGGCGCAGAGGAAGTGCATCCCCACGTCTCCCTCCTGCCTGTCGTAGCGGCCGACCAGCTCCACGTGCGCCGGGTCGTACCGCTCGGCGAGGAAGGTCGGTCGCCCCCGCCACAGCCCGAGGTACGCCTCGTGGTGCGGGTGGTCGGCGATCCGCTGGTACTCGGTGACGACGGCGTCGAGGTCGGCCTCCTGCATCAGCCAGTACGCGGCCTTCGGGTGGGTCACCCACCGGTGCAGCAGCACGGCGTCCCCCACCGGGTCGAGGGTACGCAGTGCGAACTCACCGAGCCGGGGGTCGGTGTGCCGGAACACCGTCGCCCCGGCGGTCACGACGCCTCCCCGGACGGGGCGCCGAACTCCTGGAAGGCGATGTTCTTCTCGATCGGGTAGTGCTCCCGCCCGAGCAGGTCCCGGATGATCGACGAGTTCCGGTACGGCCCCATCCCCAGGTCGGGTGAGGTGACGCTGTGCGTGTGGGTGCCACCGTTCTGGAGGAAGACGCCCCGGCCGGTCTGGTCGACGCTGTAGTTGCGGGCCACGTCGAAGCGGCCGTGCGAGTCGAACCGGAGCCGGTCGGTGATCCCGGCCAGGAACTCGGGAACCTGGTAGTGGTAGCCGGTGGCCAGGACCAGCCCCTCGGTGTCCACTGTGAAGTCACGGCCCTGTTCCACCTGGCGCAGGCCCAGGGTGTACCGGCCGTCGCCGTGGACGGCGCTGGTGACCTCGGTGTTGGTGAGCAGCCGGGTGTCGACGGGCCCGGCGATGCTGCGGGCGTAGAGCAGGTCGTAGATGTCGTTGATCAGATCCGAGTTGATCCCCTTGAACAGGTTCTTCTGTTCGCTCTCCAGCCGGTACCGGGTGGGCTCGGGCAGACCGTGGAAGTAGTCCACGTAGTCCGGCGAGGTCATCTCCAGGGTCAGCTTGGTGTACTCCAGCGGGAAGAACCGGGGCGACCGGGTCACCCAGGTCAGCTGGTAGCCGTGGGCGTCCTGGTCGGTGAGCAGGTCGTGGTAGATCTCCGCAGCGCTCTGCCCGCTCCCGACCACCGTCACGCTGCGCCGGGCCCGCAACGCCTCCCGGTGGGACAGGTACGCCGAGCTGTGCACCACGTCCCCGTCGAGGTCCCGGCAGGACGGCGGCAGGTACGGCGGGGTGCCGGTGCCGAGGACCAGGTGCCGGGCGGTGAACGTGGCCTGTCCACCGGTCGCCGTCACCGTGGCGGTCACCGTGTAGGTCTCGTCGGCGTCGTCGTACCGCACGTCGGTGACCTGGTGGCCGAAGCGCAGGTGCGGGAGCTTCCCGGCCGCCCACCGGCAGTAGTCGTTGTACTCGGTACGCAGCGGGAAGAAGCTCTCCCGGATGTAGTACGGGTACAGCCGACCCTGCTCCTTGAGGTAGGCCAGGAACGAGTAGGGCGAGGTGGGGTCGGCGAGGGTGACCAGGTCGGCCAGGAAGGGGGTCTGGAGGCGGGTTCCGGCAAGCAGCATCCCGGGGTGCCAGTCGAAGTCCGGCCGGGCCTCCAGGAACACCCCGTCGAGGTCGTCGAGGGGTTCGGTGAGACAGGCCAGGCCCAGGTTGTACGGGCCGAGCCCGATGGCGACGAAGTCGTGGGTGGACATGGGGTGCTCCAGACGCGAGGGGCGGGTCATCTCAGACGTGGCAGGTGAGGGTGGCGGCACGCTGCTGTCGGGCGTACCGGCGGGCGTGCCCGGCGAGCAGGTCCAACACGTAGGCGACGTCCGCCCCGGTGGTCTCCGGGTTGAGCACCGTGAACTTGAGGTACTGCCGGCCGTCGACGACGGTCCCGGCGACCATTCCCGCACCGGAGGAGGCGAGGGCCTCCCGGGCGAACCTGTTGGCGGCGTCGGCGAGGTCGTGGTCGGCGTCGTCGACGGGTTCCCCCTCGCCGGTGTCGGGCAGCCACCGGAAGACCACTGTGCTGAGCTGGGAGCGGGTCACCACCTCGAAGCGCGGGTCGGCGTCGAGCATCCGCCACGCCTCGGCGGCCCGGTCCAGCACCTCGTCGAAGAGGTCACCGAGGGCGTCCGGGCCCATGACCCGGAGGGTGAGCCAGAGTTTGAGCGCGTCGAACCGTCGGGTGGTCTGGAGGCTCTTGTCGACCTGGTTGGGGATGCACTCCTGCACTGTCCACGCCGGGTTGAGGTAGTCGGCGTGGTAGGTGGCGTGCCGCAGGGCGGCCCGGTCGCGGACCAGCAGGGCGCTGGCGGAGACCGGCTGGAAGAAGGACTTGTGGTAGTCGACCGTCACCGAGTCGGCCCGCCCGATGCCGTCGAGCAGGTTCCGCCGGGTCCGGGAGACCAGCAACCCGCAGCCGTACGCGGCGTCGACGTGCAGCCGTACGCCGTCGGCGGCGCAGGCGTCGGCGATCGCCGGGAGGGGGTCGATCGAGCCGAAGTCGGTGGTGCCGGCGGTCGCCACCACCGCCATCACCACCAGGCCCTGCTGGTGGCACCTGTCGAGTTCCCGGCGCAGCGCGCTGGGGTCCATCCGGCGGGTGGCGTCGGTGCCGACGGTGATCACCGCGTCCGGGGCGAGTCCGAGCAGGGTGGCCGCCTTCTGGACGCTGAAGTGCCCGGCGGCGGAGGCCAGGATCCGCAGCCGGGGCAGGAGGTCGGCTCGGGTGGCCGGCCCGGGTCGGTCGGCTGCGGCCCGGGCGCAGGCCTCCTCCCGGGCGATCAGCAGGGCCTGGAGGTTCGACTGGGTGCCGCCGCTGGTGAAGACCCCGTCGGCGGTGGGGCCGAAACCGATCCGACCGGCCGTCCAGTCGATCAGGCGACGTTCGATGAGGGTGCCGCCGGCGCTCTGGTCCCAGGTGTCCAGGGAGGAGTTGACGGCGCTGAGGATGGCCTCGCCGAGCAGGGCCGGGAGCACCACCGGGCAGTTGAGGTGGGCCAGGTAGCGGGGGTGGTGGAAGTAGACGGCGTCCCGCAGGTAGAGCTCGTCGAGTTCGTCGAGGGCCGCGGTCGTCTCACCGAGGGGTGCGTCCAGGTCCACGGCGGCGATCTGCGGGGCCAGCTGCGCCGGGGTTATCCCGGTGAAGGGTTTGTCGGTGCCGGCTATCCGTGTGGCGACCCTGTCGACTCCGGCTGCCAGGACCCGCCGGTACTCCGCCACCGTCCCGTCGTTGAAGAGGTGCTCGCGGCCGTCGGCCGGATGGATCGGTGCGTTCTCGACGGGCTCACCGGGATGGCTCATGGCAGGTCCTCCACAATCTACAGTGGACAAACGGTGCCCGGCGCCGTCCCCGGACGCATCGACCGGGCCCTGCTCCGGGCGACACCTCGCGATCGACCGGGGACGACCTGCGATGGCGACTTAGGTTAACCTAACCTAATCACCTGTCAATACTTCTCGCCACTCGAACACACCGGAGCCCACACTGTCTGTCATCGCCGATCGGGTGTTCCGGGACCCCTGGGGCGTCCCCCACCTCCGCGCCGAAGACCACCTCTCACTCGCGTACGCCCAGGGAAGGGCCACTGCGCTGGACCGGGCCTGGCAGCTCGAAGTGGAGCGACACCGCGCCCAGGGCAGTAGCGCAGCGTTCCTCGGCGTCGAGGCCGTGCAATGGGACACATTCGCCAGGCAGGCCCGCCTCGTCGACACCGCCCGCCGGTGTCACGCCGACCTCGACCCGGCCACCGCCGCCTGGGTGGGGGCCTACGTGGACGGCGTGAACGCGGGGCTCGCCGAGGGTGCCGCGCGGGCTCCCGAGTTCGCCGCCACCGGTGTCGTCCCCGGGCGGTGGGAGCCGTGGACCCCCCTGACGCTGTGGTTGTCGCACCACATCCTCTTCGCCGGGTTCCCGAGCAAGCTGTGGCGCGAGGAGGTGGCCCGACACCTCGGCGACGGGGCACTCGACCTCTTCGCCGCCGACGGGCCGGTGAGTGCCGGAAGCAACGGCTGGCTGGTCGCCGCCGGGCGGACCGCCACCGGGGCGGCGCTGATCGCCGGTGACCCGCACCGGCTCAGCGAGGACCCGAACGTCTACCAGCAGGTCCGGCTCGCCTGCCCGGAGTACGACGTCGTCGGCTTCGCCGTGCCCGGCGTCCCCGGGATCGCCCACTTCGGGCACGCCGGATCGGTGGCCTGGGCGATCACCAACGCGATGGCCGACTACCAGGACGTGTACGCCGAACGTCTGCGGCGCGACGGCGACGGCGTCCAGGCCCTCGGCCCGGACGGCTGGGCCGAGGCGCACGTCCACGTCGAGACGATCGAGGTGGCCGACGCCGACCCGGTCCGGATCGAGGTCGTCGAGACGGCACGCGGCCCGGTCGTCGTCGGTGGGCCGGACGGCGTCGTCGACGAACGGCACGGGTCGAACGCCGTCAGCCTCCGCTACCCACCCCGGGTCCGGGGCGACCTGGGCTTCGACGCACTCCCCGCCCTGCTGCGGGCCCGGACCGTCGGCGACGTCGACAGGGCCCTCGACGGCTGGGCCGAACCGGTGAACGTGGTCCTCGCCGCCGACACCGACGGCGGGCTCCTGCACCGGGTCGCCGGGGCGGTACCGGTCCGCCACCCGGACAACCGACGACGGGTCGTCCCGGCCTGGGACGCCGGACACGCCTGGCAGGGCTGGCACACCACGATGGCGCACGCCGAGGTCGACGGGGTCGCGGTGATGGCCAACCAACGCGGGATCGCCACCGGGTACGGCGTGGAGTTCGCCCCGCCGTACCGGGCCGACCGGATCCGGCACCTGCTCGACGCGGGCACCGGGTGGACCGCCGACCGGATGGCGGGGATCCACACCGACACGTACCTCGCCTCGGCGGAGCCCCTGCTCGCCCGGCTCGCCGCCCTCGACGGGCTCGACCCGGCCGCCACCGCCCTGCGGGACCGGCTCCTGCGCTGGGACCGCCGGATGGACGCCGACAGTGCCGACGCCGCCGCGTACGCCGCCGTCCGACACGCCGTGGTACGCCGACTCGCCGCCCGACCCGCGTTCGCCGGGCTGGCCGGGCCGCTGCCGTACCCGGAGATCTTCCGGCCCTGGCTGTCGCTGACCTCCCGGGTCGGGTACGCGCTGGCTCCGCTCCTGGCCGACGACCGCCTGCCCGACCTGGACCGCGACGGTGCCCTGCGGGCGGGGTTGACCGACGCCGCCGCCGACCTGGACCCGACTGTGACGTGGGGGGACGTGCACCTGGTGAACCCGTGGCGGGTGCCGGTGACAGTGGCGGCCGAGCGGTTCCCGGGGATCTCCGGTGACCACGACTGCGTCCTCGCCACCTCAAGCGTCCCCGGGGTGACCGACCACGCCCTGCGGGTGCCGGTGGCCCGGTACGTCTGGGACCTCGGCGACAGGGGGGCCGGCGGGTGGGTGGTGCCGTTCGGGACGTCCGGCGTCCCCGGCGACCCGCACCACCGCGACCAGCTGCCCCGCTGGGTGGCCGGGGACCTGGTCCCGGTGGTCACCGACTGGGCCCGGCTGCACCTCTGCACGGACCTGCCCGGCTTCGGGCGGGTGACGATCAGACCTGTCGACCCGGTCGCCGACCTGGACGTGATCCACTCCTGGGTCGTCCAGGAGCGGGCCCGGTTCTGGGGGATGCGGGACCTGGACCGGGAACGGGTCGGCGAGATCTACGCGTACCTGGACTCGTTGGACACCCACCACGCGTACCTGCTGCACCGGGACGGGGTGCCGGTGGCGTTGTTCCAGACGTACGAGCCGGAGCACGACCCGGTCGGCGAGGCGTACGACGTGCAGCCCGGAGACTTCGGCATCCACCTGCTGATCGGCCCGCCGTCCACCGACGGGGTGGAGCCCGGATTCACCGGCACCCTGCTGCGGGTGTTCCTCGACTTCGTCCTGGCCACCCCCGGCCGGACCCGGATCGTCGCCGAGCCGGACGCCCGTAACGCCAGGGCCGTCGCCCGGTTCGTCGGTGCCGGTTTCGTCCTCGGCCCGCAGATCGACCTACCGGAGAAGCGCGCCCAGCTCGTCTTCCTCGATCCCACCACCCTTCCCGGCTGAGGTCGGCCGGACCCTCTCGTCAGGTCCACCGGCTGTTCCCCACGGCCCCTTCGGTGCTCACCGCACCGAGGGGGCCGTGACTTTTTCCACCCGGCGTTCCCGACGAGAAACCGTCGAGGTTCTTGCCAACGAAAATCGTTTCCATAAGGATGGGGGTGCCTGGGGAGGCGGACGGGAGACGAGATGGGCCATCTGTTGGTCGTGGAGAGCTGGGTGGGCGCGATGAGCGCCCTGCTGCCGAGAGCCGTGCGGGAAGGAGGACACCGCTTCACCTTCCTGACCCGGGACCTGCACCACTACCTGCGCACCACCCCTGCGGGCACGACCCACCCCCTGCTGGCGGCGGAGAACGTGCTCACCACCGAGACCAACGACGTACCGGCGCTGTTGGCCCACGTGTCCCGGCTGCACGAAACCTTCCGGTTCGACGGTGTCCTCACCTCCTGCGACTACTACCTGGGCACCGTCGCCCGGGTCGCCGCCCACCTCCGGCTCCCCGGCGCCGCCCCGGAGGCCGTCGAACGGGCGTACCGCAAGGACCTGGCCCGCGCCGCGCTGCGCCGGGCCGCAGTGCCGGGGCCGGAGTTCGCAGTGGCCCAGGGGTGGGCCGAGACGGTCACCGCCGCCGAGGAGATCGGATATCCGCTCGTCGTCAAGCCCGTCGACCTCTGCGCCGGGATGCACGTGCGGCGGGTCGACGACACCGCCGGACTCAGGGCCGCCTTCGACGCCCTGGCCGACTTCCCGGTCAACGCCCGTCGCCAGCCCCGGGTCCCCCTGATCCTGCTGGAGGAGCTGCTCACCGGCCCGGAGGTGAGCGTCGAGACGGTCACCTCGGCCGGTGTCACCACAGTGGTCGGAGTGACCGGAAAACGGCTCGCCGGGGCACCGTGGTTCGTGGAGAGCGGCCACCTCTTCCCCGCCGACCTGCCACCTGAGGTCGGCCGGGCCGCCGCCGACACCGCCGTCGCGGCCCTCGCCGCCGTCGGCCTCGACCACGGGGTGGCCCACACCGAGCTGCGGTTGACACCGGCCGGTCCCCGGGTCGTGGAGATCAACCCTCGGCCCGCCGGAAACCAGATCACCGAGCTGATCCGCCGGGTCACCGGGATCGACATCCCGATGGCGTACGCGCAGCTCGCCCTCGGCGAACAGCCGGACCTCACCCCCACCGACACCGGGGTACGCAGCGCCGCCATCGCCTTCCTGCTCCCGCCCCGGGCCGGAACGGTCGCGGAGATCACCGGGGTCGACCGGGTGACGGCCGATCCCCGGGTGGTCGACCACTCCCACAAGCCCGCCGGACACCGGACCGACGACGCCAGCAGCAACAACAGCTACCTCGGGCACGTGACCACCGTCGACACCTCCGGCCCGGGTGCCCTCGACGTGGCCGAGGACCTGGTCGCCGGCCTCGACGTCCGGTACGCCGACGAGCTGACCGGGGTCCCCGCGTGACCGCCCCGACCACTGCCGGTACGCCCCGACCCGCCGACCCGACGACGGGTCCGACACCTGCGGGTACGCCGATCGGGCAGAACCCCTACCTGTCGGTGGACGACCTGCGGGCAGCGGTGTCGGCCTGTCGACTCGGCCCCGACCCGACGGCCACCCGGGTCGACGTCGGGTTCGTCACCAGACAGGGCGCCCGGCACGCCGGGCGCAACCGGGCGTACCGCAACGAGGTGCTGAGTCTGCGGGTCGGGGCGGCCGTCGGCTCCTGCGCCGTGGAGCCGGGGGAGCTGCCCGACGACGTCGCGTACGACTGTGTCGGGGCGACCGTCGCCGACCTGCTCACCCACCCGCTCACCCCGGTCCGGGTCGCGGCGCTGGACGCGTACCTGATGGCGGCCCGCCCGCACGGGGAGTCCGGCGCGGAACCGGTGGTCCTGTCCGCCGGGACGTCGCTCGCCAAGTCGACGGCGCGGGCCGCCTCCGTGGTGGACCTCCTCCGGGTCCGGCCGCCGACAACGGTCCTGGTGGTCGGGGTGGTCAACTCCCTGCTCGCCGCGCTGCGCGGGCGAGGGCTGCGCTACCTGCCCTGCGACCGGGTCGGCGGGGTCACCGAGTGGGGCGAGCGGTGTCACAGCGACCCGATGCCGCTGCTCGACGCGGCGGGGGCGCTGCTGGTCTCCGGGATGACGGTGGGAAACGGGACCTTCCAGCCGCTGCTGGAACACGCCCGGGACACCGGCAAGCCCCTCGTCGTCTTCGCCCAGACCGGCAGCGCGGTGCTGCCCCGGTTCCTCGGTGCGGGGGTGACCGGCGTGTCGGCGGAGCCCTACCCGTTCTTCTGGCTCGACGGCGGCCCGACCACACTGCACCGCTACCGGACGGTGCCGGCATGAGCGCCCCGCACCTGCTCACCCTGGTCGGCCGGACCCCGGTGACGTACGTGGAGGCACCGCTGCCGTACCGGCACGGCGGGTTCTGGGCCAAGGTGGAGTGTGCCGGGCCGGGCGGGATGAAGGCCCGTTCGGCGGTGGCCATGCTGACCGCCGCCCGTGCCCGGGGAGAGCTGACCCCGGGTGCCCCGGTGGTCGAGTCGACGAGCGGCACCCTCGGGATCGGGCTCGCCTTCGCCGGGCAGGCCCTCGGCCACCCCGTGCACCTCGTCGTCGACCGGGAGCTGGAACCCTCGATGCGGGCCCTGCTCGGGGCGTACGGGGCCCGGCTGGAGATCGTCGACGCACCCGACCCGGTGGGTGGCTGGCAGCGCGCCCGGCTGGACCGGCTGGCCGCCGTACGGGCCGGGATGCCCGGTTCGTGGTGGCCGAACCAGTACCACAACCCGGACAACGCCCACGGGTACGCGGGCCTCGCCGACGAGGTGGCCGGACAGGTCGACGAGGTGGACGTGCTGGTGTGCAGCGTCGGCACCGGCGGGCACAGCGCCGGGGTGGCCCGGGCGCTTCGCCGCCACTGGCCGCACCTGCGGCTGGTGGGCGTGGACACCGTCGGCTCCACGGTGTTCGGCCAGCCCGCCCGGCCCCGGCTGATGCGAGGGCTGGGCAGCAGCATCCACCCGGGCAACGTCGACCACTCCGCCTTCGACGAGGTGCACTGGGTGGGGCCGGCCGAGGCGGTGGAGAGCTGCCGCCGGTTGGCCCGGTACGCCTTCGTCACGGGCGGGTGGAGCACCGGGGCGACCGCCCGGGTGGCCGCCTGGGTGGCCCGGACCGAGCCGGGGTCCCGGGTCCTGGCGATCTTCCCCGACGGCCCACACCGGTACCTGGGGACGATCTACGACGACGGGTGGTGCGCCCGGCACGGCCTCCTCGGCCCGACCCGGGGACACCCGGTGGAGATCGGGCATCCGTGGTCGGTCGAGGTGACCCGGTGGAGCCGCTGCCGCACCGTCCTCGACCCGCTCCGGTCCACGCCCCGCACTCCCGCCGAACGCAGCGAGGTGGCGGCATGAGCGAGCGCAGCGGGCGGATCATCGACGCTCGGGGGACGGGCGAGCGCAGCGGGCGGATCGCGGTGTGGTGGTCGGGGTATCCGCTGGTACTACGCGAGCCGCTGCGGATCTCCCGGTCCAGCATGGCGCGGCGCGACGCGGTGGCGGTGCACCTGGGACACGCCGGGCACACCGGCCACGGGGAGGTGGTGACGAGCGGTTTCCTCGGGCTGGAGACCGACCGGATCCACTCCCACCTGACCCGGCTGGTCGACCGGGTCGCCGGGTACGACGCCCCGGAGGCGCTCCGCGCCGACCTGCCGACGGTCACCGCCGACCTGCATCCCGGTGTCGCCGCCGCTGTCGACGCCGCAGTGCACGACCTGCTCGGCAAGCTGACCGGGGTGCCGGTGCACCGGCTGGTCGACGCCCCGGAGCCGGGGGCGGTGGGCACCGCGTACACAATCGGGTTGGTCTCTGCGGCCGAGGCGGGGACGGCCGCCGGTCGGCTGGCCGCCGCCGGGTTCGGGGTGTTGAAGGTCAAGGCCGGGGACGCGCACGACCTGGACCGGGTCGCTGCGGTCCGCGCCGCCGCCCCGGACGTCCGGCTCCTGCTCGACCCGAACGGCGGGTGGACACCGGAGGAGGCAGTCCGGCGGCTGGAGGCCCTGGCCCGGCACCGGCTGGACGCTGTCGAGCAGCCGATCGCCGCCGGTCGGGTCGACAGGCTGGCCTGGGTGGCCGCCCGGACCCCGGTCCCGGTGGTCGCCGACGAGGACGCGGCCACCGAGGCCGACGTGCCCCGGCTCGCCGGTGCGGTGGCCGGGGTGAACGTGAAGCTGGCCAAGTGCGGGGGGATCGGGGCCGCCACCCGGATCGTCGCCGCCGCCCACGCCCACGGGATGGACGTCATGCTCGGCTGCCTGGTCGCCAGTTCCCTCGGCATCGCCCCGGCGCTGCACCTCGCCGGGTACGCCCGCTGGGTCGACCTGGACGGCCATCTCCTGCTGGCCGAGGACCCGTGGACCGGCATCGGTGGCCACGACGGGGTCCTGCGCCCGGGGGACGCCCCCGGGCTCGGTGTCACGTCCCGGCTGACCGGTCGGGTCGCCCCGGCGGGGGTGACCCGGTGACAGCGACCTGGCGCACGCTGCGCAGCTTCCCGACGGCGATCCAACTCCTGGTGGTCAACCAGTTCGGGGTGAACGTCGGGTTCTACCTGCTGCTGCCCTTCCTGGCCGGGTACCTCGCCGACGACGTCGGGCTCTCCGCCGCGCTGATCGGGTTGATCCTCGGGGTCCGCAACCTCAGTCAGCAGGGGCTGTTCCTGCTCGGTGGCACCGCCGCCGACCGGCTCGGGTCCCGAGGCGTGATCATCGCCGGTTGTGCGCTGCGTACCGTGGGATTCGGGTTGTTCGCGGTCGGGGTGTCCCTGCCGGTGCTGCTCGCCGCCTCGGTGCTGTCCGGGCTGGCCGGGGCGCTGTTCAACCCGGCGGTCCGGGCCTACCTGGCGCAGGCCGCCCCGGAGCGGCGGGCCGAGGGGTTCGCCCTGTTCAACGTGTTCGCCAGCGCCGGGTCCCTGGTCGGGCCGCTGCTCGGCGGGGCACTACTGCTGATCGACTTCCGGGTTGCCGCCCTCGGCGCGGCCGGGGTGTTCGCCGTGCTCACCGTCGCCCAGGTGCTGGTCCTGCCGCCGCAGCCGAGGGTGGCCAGCGGGCAGAGCGTGCTCGGCGACTGGCGGGAGTGCGTCACCGACCGCCGGTTCATCGCCTTCACCCTCGCCCTGAGCGCCCTGTACGCCTCCCAGAACCAGCTCTACCTGGTGCTGCCGGTGCAGGCCGAGCAGGCCACCGGACATCCGGGGGCGGTCGCTGCGCTCTTCGTGGTCTCCACGGTGGTGACCCTCGCCTGGCAGGTGCCTGTCACCGCCGCTTTGCAGCGGCACCTGGCCCGGGGGCCGGCGATCGCGTTGGGCCTCGCCGTCCTGGGCGGCGGCTTCCTCCTGCCGCTGGTCTCGCTGCCCGGCCCCGCCCCGGTCCGGCTCCTTCCGGTACTGGGGGCCGCGCTGCTGCTCGCGGTCGGGGTGATGATCGCCCAGCCGTTCGTCCTGGAACTCATCCCGGCGTTCGCCAGGGGCGGGTTGACAGGCACCTACTTCGGGTTGTTCTACCTGGTCTCCGGGGTGGTCGCGGCGGTCGGGACGGCGGCCGTGGGCCGGGCCATGGACGACGCGACGACCACCACTGCGGTGCCGGCGGTGGCCTGGCTGCTCTGCGCCGGGCTGGGCCTGGCCTCGGCGGGGTCGGTGTGGCTGCTGCACCGCGCCGGGTGGCTCACCCCCCGCCCGGCCCCGGCCGCACCGGCACCCGCCGTCGCCGGGGAGGTCAGGCAGTGACCGGACCGACGGTCGTCTCGGCGAACCTGCTCACCGACAACCCTGAGCTGTACGAGGCACAGTTCCCCGACCCGGAGCACCGGGCCGCCCGGTTCGTCGCCGACCTGGTCGACAGGTACGCCCCGGGGTCCGGCCGACGGCTGCTCGACGTGGGGTGTGGCACCGGACGCGACGCCGGGCACCTCGCCGGGTCGGGCTGGGCGGTCACCGGCATCGACGTGTCGGAGCGGATGCTCGCGTACGCCCGGGACCGCCACCCGGGCGTCCGGTTCGTCGCCGCCGACATGCGCGGGTACGCCCTCCCCGGCCCCTTCGACGTGATCACCTGCCTGGACAGCGCCCTGCTGTACTGCCACACCAACGCCGACCTGACCGCCTTCCTGGCCCGCTGCCACGCGCACCTGACCCCGGGTGGGCTGCTCGTGGCCGAGATGCGCAACGGGGCGTACTTCCTCGGCGGCGGCACCGACCTGCTCGACGGGGAACGGACCCGGACGGTGCACTGGCGCGGCACGCCGTACACATCGCACACTCTGTTGTGGATCGACCACTGTGAGCAGTTGCTGCGACGGAGGCGGACGTGGACCTGGCCGGGTTGCCCGCAACCCCTGGTGCAGACCTCTGCCTGGCGGCTGCTCTTCCCGATGGAGCTGCGACACCTGCTGGACACCGCCGGCTTCGACGTACCGGCCCTCTTCGACACCCCCGGCCCGCGTACCGACCCGGCGTGGCACGCCGGGGCCGCCGTGGGCACCGGACTCACCGGCGACCGGCTGCACCTGGTGGCCCGCCGCCGCGCCGACGGCGAAACCCGCTGACCGGCCGACCCACCCCTCGCTCCACGGAAGGAACCTCCCATGAATCCCCCCTCGCTGCGTGCCGCCGGGCTGAGCCGACGTGCCCTGCTCGGCGGCGCGGTCGCCCTCTCCACAGCCGCCCTGGCCGGCTGCGGCGGTGAACCGGGTACGCCCGGCACCGGCCCCGGCTCACCTCGGCGCGGCGGCCGACTCCGCGCCGTCTTCGCCGGCGGTGGTGCCAACGAGACCCTCGACCCGCACCTGGCCAACCTGTTCAACGAGGCGTCCCGGGCCAAGGCGGTCTTCGACAAGCTCGCCGACTACGGCTCCGACGTGTCGATCGTGCCCCGGCTGGCGAGCACCTGGGAGCCGAACACCGACCTGACCCGGTGGCGGGTCACCCTCCGGGAGGCGACCTTCCACGACGGCCGTCCGGTCCGGGCCGCCGACGTCCTGCACAGCTACGCCCGGATCACCGACCCGAAGCGGGCGTTCCGGGCCCGGGCCAGCCTGGCCCTGCTGGACCTGCGCACCAGCCGCGCCGTCGACGACCGGCGGATCGAGTTCGCCCTGACCCGCCCGTACGCGGAGTTCCCGAACCTGTTGGCCAGCTTCGGCGCGTACGTGGTGCCCGAGGGGACCGACACCTTCGACAGGCCGGTCGGCTCCGGCCCGTTCCGGTTCGAGTCCTTCCAGCCCGGCCGGTCCCTCCTGCTCAAGCGGTACGAGGACCACTGGGACGGGGCTCCATACCTCGACGAGTTGGAGTACCTGATCGGCAACGAGGAGTCGGCGCGGATCAACGCCCTGCTCGGCGGGCAGGTCGAGTACGCCCACGACATCACCCCCACCTCCGCCCGCACCTACACCGGCGACGACCGGGTCAACGTCGTGGCGATGCCCAACAGCACCATGCAGGGCTTCACCATGAAGGTCGACCGTCCCCCGTTCGACGACCGGGACCTCCGCGAGGCGATGTTCCTGCTGACCGACAGGCAGCAGCTCGTCGACACGGTGCTCTCCGGGGCCGGACAGATCGGCAACGACCTGTACGGCAAGGGCTACCAGCACTACGCCGACGACATCGCCCAGCGCAGCCCGGACCTGGACCGGGCCCGTTTCCTGATCCGCCGGGCCGGCGCTGAGGGACTCCGGGTCAACCTCGACACCGCCGCCGTGGCCAGCGGTTTCGTCGAGGCCGCCAGCACCTTCGCCGAACAGGCCCGGCAGGTCGGGCTGACAGTGGTCCCGACCACCGGGAACAAGGACACCTACTGGCGGGACATCCTCACCAACGGGTCGTTGGCCTCCTACCGGTCCGGGGCGATGCCGATCGAGACGCACATCTCGCAGCGCCTGCTCACCGACAGCACCACGAACGCCACCCGGTGGACCCGGCCCGACTTCGACGCCCTCTACGTCCGCGCCGTCTCCAGCACCGACGAGGGCGTCCGCCGCCAGGCGTACGGGGACATGCAGCGGATGCTGCACGCCGAGGGCGGCTTCCTGATCTGGGGATTCGCCGACTTCCTGGTCGCCACCGCCCCGAGGGTGGGTGGTGTGGCCGCCAACGCCCCCGCCAACACCCTGGACTGGGCCCGCTTCGACAAGGTCTGGTTGGGTTGAGCCTGCACCGGTACGTCGGCCACCGGCTGCTGCTCGGCCTCGGGCAGGTCGTCGGCGTCGCCACAGTCGTCTTCGTGCTGACCGAGGCGCTGCCCGGGGACGCCGCAGTGGTGATCGCCGGGGAGCAGCCCGACCCGGCCCGGATCGCCGCCGTACGGGAGCAGTTGGAGCTGGACCGGCCCGCCGTGCAGCGGTACCTCGACTGGCTCGCCGACCTGCTCCGGGGGGACCTCGGCGTCTCACTGGTGTCCGGGCGGCCGGTGGTCGACGTGCTGACCGGTAACGCCGCCCCCACCGTGCTGCTCGCCGCAGTCACACTTCTGCTGCTCGTACCGGTGGCGGTGGGGGTGGGGATGCTCGCCGCCCGACGCGAGGGCGGCCGACTGGACCGGGCCCTGTCCGCAGTGGTGGTGGGTCTCTACGCGGTACCCGAGTTCGCGCTGGCCGTCCTCCTCGTCGCCCTCTTCGGGGTGCACCTCGGGTGGTTCCCGCCGACCGCCGTCGGCACCGGCGGGAACCTGCTGGCCCAACCGGCGGTACTTGTCCTGCCGCTGGTCGTCCTGCTGGCCCGGCCGATCTGCTCGCTGAGTCGGCTCACCCGGGCCGGGATGATCGAGGCGGCCGGGTCGGCGTACGTGGCGCACGCCAGGAGGCTCGGGGTCCCGGGGCACCGGCTGTGGCTGGGACACGCCCTGCCCAACGCGCTGGCCCCCGTGGTCCAGCAACTCGCCCGGACCACGGACTGGCTGCTCGGCGGGGTGATCGTGGTCGAGGCGGTCTTCGTCATCCCCGGACTGGGCACCGCCCTCGTCGACGCGGTCACCGCCCGGGACGTGCCCACGATCCAGGGGCTCTGTGTGCTGGTCGCCGTGGTCACCGTCGCGGTGAACCTGGTCGCCGACGTGGTGGCGTTCCGGTTGGCACCCCAGACCGGGGCGGTCCGGTGAGGCCCCGGGCGGTGGTCGGCGCGGTGCTGCTCGCCGTACCGCTGCTCGTCGCCCTGGTCGGGCCGGTGGTGGCCGGGGAGCCGGGCGGGCGGGGACGCCCGTTCGTCGGGGACGGCCCACTGGGGACCGACTTCGTCGGCCGGGACGTCCTCACCCAGGTGCTGCTCGGGGGACGGACGGTGGTCGGGGTCGCGGTGGCGGCCACCGCGCTGGCGTACCTGGTCGGCGTGCCGTTGGGCCTCTGGGCCGCGACCACCCGACGACGGTGGCTGGACGAGTTGCTGATGCGCCCCCTGGACCTGATCCTGGCGATACCGGCCCTCCTACTGTTGATCATGCTGTCGGCGACGGTCCCGCGCGGAGCGGTCGCCCTCGTGGTGATCGTCGCGCTGATCGGCCTCCCCGAGGTCGCCCGGATCAGCCGGGCCGCCGCCCTGCCGCTGGCCCACGGCCCGGCCATGGAGGCGATGCGGTCGTACCGGGAGAGCTGGTACCGCCGGGCCGTCGGCTACGTCGGCCGAGGGGTACGCCGAGTGCTGCTCGCCGACGCCGGGGTCCGGTTCATCGGGGCGCTGTACCTGGTGGCCACCGCCAGCTTCCTCGGCATCGGGGTGGCCCCGGACGCCGCCGACTGGGCGGTGATGGTGGACCGGAACCGGGCCGGGCTGGCCCTGCAACCCTGGGCGGTGGTGGCCCCGGCCGCCCTGGTCGTCGCCCTCGCCATCGGCGTCAACCTCACCACCGACCACCTCCTCGCCGCAAGGAAGGCCCGGTGACGGGGGCGGTGGAAGGACCGGTGACGGAGGCGGTGGACGGACCGGGGGGCGCGGTAGCGGCACGGGTGGTGGGGTTGCGGGCCGACGTCGGTGGGCGACGGCTGCTCGACGGGGTCTCGTTCGACCTGCCCGCCGGGCGGATACTCGCCGTCGTCGGGGCCTCCGGCAGCGGCAAGACCACCCTCGGCCGGGCGCTGCTCGGCGAGGCCGGTCCGGGAGTCCGACTGACCGGTACGGTGCAGGTCGCCGGGCGTACCGTCACCACTGCGGAGCCACCGCCGCCGGGCAGCGTCGGGTACGTGCCGCAGCAGCCGGCCGCCGTGCTCAACCCGGTACGCCGGATCGGCCCGGTGCTGCACGAGATCGCCCGCCGCCACCCACCAGTCGACGACGACAGCTGCGGCAAGGACGACGGCGGCGAGGATGACGGCCGAGGTCGGGGCTGGATCGTCGGCCGGTGGGGGGTCCGGCGGGGGCCGGCTCGGGCGGCTGTCCGGGGGGTGCTGGAGCGGGTCTCGCTCCCGGCCGACCGGGGACTGCTGCGCCGCTTCCCGCACCAACTCTCCGGCGGCCAACAGCAACGGCTGGTCATCGCCCATGCGCTGTTGGCCGGGGCCCGGCTCCTCGTCGCCGACGAGCCCACCACCGGTCAGGACAACCTCACCCGCCAGGACGTCGCTGCCGAGCTTGCCGCCCTGGCATCCCGGGAGGGACTGGCCGTGGTGCTGCTCAGCCACGACCTGCACCTGGTTCGGGCGGTCGCCGACGACCTGCTCGTCCTGCACCGGGGCGTACCTGTCGAGTCGGGACCGACCGGGAAGGTGTTCGCCGTACCCCGGCATCCCTGGACCCGACGCCTGGTGGCCACGACCGGGCCGACCGACGCGCCGGGACACCTTCGCACCGCAGCCGAGACCCGACAGCGCGAGACCCGACAGCGCGAGGAGAGACCGCGCGAGGAGAGACCGCGCGAGGACGCAGACCGCGAGGACGCACACCGCGAGGAGCGGGCCGGTGGTCGACGGTTGCTCGACGTGCGCGGACTGGTGGCCGGACACGGTCCGAACACCGTCCTGCGGGTGGTGGACGTCCAGGTGGCGGCCGGGGAATGTCTCGCTCTGGTCGGCCGCTCGGGCAGCGGTAAGACAACTCTCGCCCGTTGTGTCGCCGGGCTGCACCGGCCGCGCGCCGGAACCGTCGCGTTGGGGGGTCGACCGCTCGCCGCCACTGTGGACGACCGCAGCCTCACCGACCTCGCCTCGGTGCAGTACGTCTTCCAGGACGCCCGGGCCGGTTTCGATCCCTGGCGGACGGTCCTCGACCAGGTGGCCCGCCCGGCGGTACGGCTGCACGGCCACCCTGTCGACGTGGCCCGCGCGGCGGCCCGTGCCGCCCTGGACCGGGTGGGCCTGGCCGGGAACCTGGTGACGCGTAACCCGGGGCGGCTCTCCGGTGGGGAACTGCACCGGGCTGCGCTGGCCCGCGCGCTGCTCGCCGGGCCCCGGCTGCTGGTCTGCGACGAGATCACCGCCGGGCTGGACGGGGTGACCCGGGATCGGATCCTCGACCTGGTCGACGAGGTACGCCACGCGGACGGGTTGGCCCTGCTGGTGATCAGCCACGACCGTGACGTGGTGGCCCGACTGGCCGACCGGGTGGCGGTCCTGCACGACTGTCACATCGTCGAGGAGGGTCCGGCGGCCACCCTGCTCACCTCGGCTCGGCACTGGTTGACCCGGTCGTTGCTACCCGACGACGTCACGCCAGACCGCACGCCACAGGACGCCGTCGCGCCCGGTCCGCCGGGAGACGCCGTCACGCCCGATCGCACAGGAAAGCCGATTGCACAGGAAAGAGTCAGTTCGGATGATCAGTGACATCCTCGGCGGGTATCAGGTCCAGCTCGCCGGACAGCACCATCTCGACGGCGCCCGGGGCGTCATGCTCGACACCTTTTATCACGTCTTCGGTCACGGGTACCGTCCCGAGTGGCACTTCGACGTGATCGACCTCGATGGGACGTACCTGCGGCCGGACCGGCACGCCCTCTTCGTGGCGACCCTGGGCGACCGGGTGGTGGGCACCACGGCGGTCCGTGCCGCCGGGCCGAAGAGCCCGCCGCATCCGGAGTTCCTGGCGCGACGCTATCCGGACGCCACTACCGCCCAGCTCTTCCGGGTGTACGTGGATCCGGCGCACCGCCGTCGGGGCCTGGCCCGTGCCCTGGTGGAGCTGGCGGTGGCCTTCGTCGCCGACCAGCCCGGGTACCGGGACCTCTACCTGCACACCGACACCGGTACGCCCGACGCGGAGGCGTTCTGGCGGTCAATGGCCCGACCGGTCCACGACGCCCGGGACGGCACCTGCCGGACCGTCCACTTCGAGATCCCCCTGCCGGGTCGGGACGGCACCGGTCGGGCACCGGACCTGTTCGCCGCCGCAGCCGCAGCAGGCTGAGCCGGTGACAGGCAACGCGGCGACCGGCACGGACCGAGCCGGGGACTGGGAACGCGGCGACCGGCACGGACCGAGCCGGTGACCGGGTCGACGGGGTGGTCGGCAGAGGCCGCCCCGTCGACCCGGGCGGTTCAGCCGGCGGTGGTGCCGTCTGCCGCTGCGGTGAGCAGGTCGTCGATCTGTCCGATCCCGGCGGCCAGGCCCTCCTCCATGCCCATGGCGACGAGCTGTTCGAGCTGCTCGGTGCTGGCGAAGTGGCTGACCAGGGTCATCCGGGTGCCGGTGTCGATCTTCTCCAGGGTGACCACGGCGCGGGTCGGGGTGTCGGTGGGCAGCGGTTCGCCGTCCTGTCCGGCGAACCCGTCGTCGAACGCCAACCGGGTCGGCGGGTCGATGACGGTGAACGTCCACCAGCCGTACGACTTCTCGCCGTCCGGGCCGGTCATGTGGTAGCGGACCGCGCCGCCGACTGTGAACTCGTGCCGGTCGACGGTGGCGGGCCATCCGGGCGGACCCCACCACCGTTGCAGCTGACGCGGGTCCTGCCAGACCTGCCAGACACGGTCGACGGGGGCGGGGAACTCGGAGACGACGGTGAGCGTCAGCGCCGCCTCGTCGCGGTGGGTGCTGGTCACAGGCATTGGTGGTTCACCTTCCTGGGTCTTCGGTCACAAGCTGGTCGATGGCGTGGATCCGGTCTCGCCACACCTGCTCGTACGCGGCGAGGAGGCGGGAGGCCCGGCGGAGCGCCGTCACGTTTCCGTACCCGATCTGTTCTCTACCACGTCTCTCCTTGGTGACGAGGGTGCCCGTTCGTTGGTCGCCGCCGCTCCACTTCGCAACCACCCCACCCATCGGCGAACAATTGCCAAACATGTGCAGCAGGACCGGGACACCGCTGGACACCACGCTGGATCGGTAACTAGCGTGCCCATCATGACCCCTTACGTACTGGATGCTCGGGCCTGGCAGGAGAGCTGGGACCGGCAGCAGGAAGCCTTCATGCCGGACCGGGAACACCGCCTCGACGCCCTGCTCGACGCGGTGGAGGCAGTCGTCGACTCCCCCACTCCTCAACTGCTCGACCTGGCCGGCGGCACCGGGTCGATCAGCCTGCGCGCCCTGGACCGGTTCCCCGAGGCCCGGCCCACACTCCTCGACCTAGACCCGGTCCTGCTCACCATCGCAGAGGCGTCCCTGGCCGACCGGGCCACCATCGTCACCGCCGACCTGCGGGACCCGGAGTGGGCGGACAACCTGCCGCAGACCGGATACGACGCGGTCTGCACCGCCACCGCCCTGCACTGGCTTCCCGCCGACCGGTTGACCACCCTGTACGCCGAGATCCGGGCGGTCCTGCGTCCGGGCGGGATCTTCGTCAACGTCGACCACATGCCCGACGACGGGCTGCCCGGCCTCACCGAGCGGCTCACCGGTCAGGCGCGTGACCGGCGTGACGCCCGGTACCGGGCCGGCGCGGTGCTCTCCTGGGACGACTGGTGGAAGCAGGTCGAGACCGATCCGACCCTCGCCCCACCTGCCGAGAAGCGCCGACAGATCTACCCGGGCGGCCACAACCAGGACTGGCTGCCGCCGGTGAGCTGGCACCTGGACGCCCTGCGTACGGCGGGCTTCTCCGAGGTCGGCACGGTCTGGCGGGGCGGGGCCGACGCCGCCGTCGCGGCCCTGCGCTGACCCTCACCGCCGGTCGACACCACCGACCCGCCAGCGGTCGGCACCCACCGACCCCACCGACGGTCGGCACCCACCGACCTCGGTGACGGTCGGCACGCCCGCCCCGGTCAGCTGCCCCTGGGGATCGGGTCGTCGTACTGGCCGGAGGGGCCGGTGTGCGACCGGCCGGAGACCATCGGCCAGGCGTTGGGGGCGCAGCCGTGCAGGCCGAGCGTCTGCTGCTGCATCACCGGTGCGGGGCCGCCCGCGCGCGGGCACAGCTCGTGTCCGCGCCCGAGGCGGTGCCCCACCTCGTGGTTGACCAGGTACTGCCGGTAGGTCTCCTGGTCGCCGTCGAAGTGTGGGACCCCGTTGACCCACCGGGCCACGTTGAGCACCACGTCGTCGCCGTTGCGGCAGGAGGTGTAGAGGTCGGAGAGGTCCCCGCAGAGTTGGCTGCGGGTGACCGGGGTGGAGAGCCGGACGGTGAAGTCGGCGTCGCCGTCCGGACCGACCCGTTGCAGCCGCCACCGGCCGTCGGCGGTCCAGCCCCGCTCGTCGGCGAGGATCGCGGCGACCTCCCGGCCGAACCGTTCCACGTCGAGGTTCTCGATTCCCTTCTCGACCGCAACCCGGTACCGCAGGAGTCGGCCGCCGTCGCCGGCGACCGCGCCCCGGGCGGTGGCGGTGTGGAACCGGCCGGTGCCCCGGCGGGGGAAGGTGACTGCGGGCTCCGGTGGCGGGGTCGTCGCAGCCGCCGACGGAACGGGGACGGCCGTCACCGGGTCGGTGGGTGGGGGTGGTGCCTGCGCCCGGACCGGTCCGGGGGTGGTCACGCCGTCGAGCAGGAGGGCGTCGAACCCGCCGTTGCCCGCCGTCCAGACGCCGCCGCCGATCAGCACCACCGCCGCGACCAGCGCCACCGGCAACGCCCCGACGCCCCTGGACCGACGACGGTGCGAGCGGGGCAGAGCCCGGTCGCTGTCGGTACGCCTGCCCGCCATGAGTCCCCGCCCTCGTCCACACCGCCGATGACCTGGGGTACGGATTCGGGACGGGTTCGGTTGCCCGGCAACCGTTCTCCTCGCCACACCTCACCCGTGAACCCACGACACGAAGCTGTCTCACGCCTGCGTCGCGGGTGGACGCTACACGGGAAGCGGGGCGGTCACCGGAGCGGGCACGGGGACGACGACACGTCGGGCCGACCACTCGACAGTGGTCGGCCCGACGGCGTACGAAATATGTCAGCTCTTGAAAGCGTCCTTGATCTTTTCGCCGGCCTGCTTGAGCTTGGCACCGGCCTGGTCGCTACGGCCTTCGGCTTCGAGGCGCTCGTTGTCGGTGACCCGGCCGGCCCCCTCCTTGAGCTTGCCCGAGGCGTTCTGACCCGTGTTCTCCACCTTGTCGTCGAAACCCATCGGAAGACCTCCTCGCTGTCAGGCTCTCTACGTCTCGCTTGCTCTGTTCCTTACCCTCCCGCGCGACCGCAAACCCCGATCTGCGATGTGACCAGCGACAAACCTGCGGGCCTCAGCCGGTGGCGGCGGCGAACCGGCGCAGGCGGAGGCTGTTGGCCACCACGAAGACCGAGGAGAAGGCCATCGCGGCTCCGGCGATCATCGGGTTGAGCAGACCGGCGGCGGCCAACGGAATCGCGGCGACGTTGTAGGCGAACGCCCAGAACAGGTTCCCCTTGATGATCCGCAGGGTGCGTCGGGCCAGCCGGATCGCGTCGGGGGCGGCCAGCAGGTCCCCCCGGACCAGGGTCAGGTCGCTGGCCTCGATCGCCACGTCGGTGCCGGTGCCCATCGCCAGTCCCAGGTCGGCCTGGGCGAGGGCGGCGGCGTCGTTGACCCCGTCCCCGACCATCGCCACCACCCGGCCCTCCCGCTGGAGGCGTTCGACCACCGCGACCTTCTCCGCCGGCAGCACATCGGCGATCACCTCGTCGATGCCGACCTCGGCGGCGACCACCCGGGCGACAGTGGCGTTGTCCCCGGTGAGCAGGACCGGTCGCAGGCCGAGGGCGCGGAGCCGGGCCACTGCGGCCCGGCTGGTGGGCTTGACCGCGTCGGCCACCACCAGCACTCCCCGGGCCTGCCCGTCCCAGGCGACGAGCACCGCCGTCCGCCCCGCACCGGCCGCCCCGGTCGCCGCCCCGGAGACCGCCGCCGGTACGTCGACGTCCCGCTCGTGCAGCAGTCGGAGCCGACCGACCAGCACGGTACGGCCCTCGACGGTCCCGGTCACGCCGAGCCCTTCGACGTTGGCGAAGCCGGTGACCTCCGGTACCGGACCCTCCTGCGTCGCGGCGGCGGCGACGGCCCGACCGATCGGGTGTTCGGAGCCGGCCTCCAGCGCCCCGGCCACCCGGAGCAGTTCGGCCCGGTCCTGCCCGGCGGCGGGCACCACGTCGACCACCGACATCCGGCCGGTGGTGACGGTGCCGGTCTTGTCGAGCACGATCGTGTCCACCTGTCGGGTGGACTCCAACACCTGGGGTCCCTTGATCAGGATCCCGAGTTGGGCTCCCCGGCCGGTGCCGACGAGCAGGGCGGTCGGCGTGGCGAGCCCGAGCGCACAGGGACAGGCGATGATCAGTACGGCCACCGCCGCGGTGAACGCCGCCGCCGGTCCGGCACCGGCCCCCCACCACCAGCCGAGAGTGCCGACGGCGAGGGCGATCACGACGGGTACGAAGTTCCCGGAGATCCGGTCGGCGAGTCGCTGCACTGCGGCCTTGCCGCTCTGCGCCTGCTCCACGAGGCGGGCCATCTGGGCCAGTCGGGTCTGGGCGCCGACCCGGGTGGCGGTGACCACCAGTCGCCCTCCCGCGTTGACAGTCGCCCCGACCACTGCGTCACCCGGCCCGACCTCCACCGGCACCGACTCACCGGTGAGCAGGCTCGCATCGACGGCGGAGGTGCCGGCGGCCACCACTCCGTCGGTGGCGATCTTCTCGCCGGGACGCACCACGAACCGGTCTCCGACGACGAGTCGGTCGGCCGGGATCCGGCTCTCCACCCCGTCACGGAGCACCGCCACGTCCCGGGCGCCCAGCTCCAGCAGCGACCGCAGGGCCGCCCCGGCGGTGCGCTTGGCCCGAGCCTCGAACCAGCGTCCGGCCAGGACGAGGGCGGTGATCCCGGCAGCCGCCTCCAGGTAGATGTGCCCGGACCCGTCGGTCCGGCTGACCACGAGGCTGAACGGGTGGGTCATGCCGGGCTCCCCGGCGGTGCCGAGGAAGAGCGCCCAGAGCGACCACCCGAACGCGGCGAGGGTGCCGAGGGAGACCAGGGTGTCCATGGTCGCCGCGCCGTGTCGGAGGTTGACCCAGGCGGCCCGGTGGAACGGCAGCCCGCCCCAGACCACCACCGGGGCGGCCAGGGTGAGGGAGAGCCACTGCCAGTAGGTGAACTGGAGGGCCGGGACCATCGCCAGGACCACCACCGGCACGGAGAGCACCACCGAGACCCAGAACCGGGTCCGCAGGGTACGCAGTTCGTCGACCGGCTCGGCGGGGGCCGGGGCGTCGGCCGGGGCGGGTGGGGGCGGCAGGGCGGCGGTGTAGCCGGTCTTCTCCACAGTGGCGATCAGCTCCTGCGGGGTGACGCCGTCGGGGTAGTCGACGGTCGCCTTCTCGGTGGCGTAGTTGACCGTCGCGCTCACCCCGTCCATCCGGTTGAGCTTCTTCTCCACCCGGGCGGCGCAGGAGGCGCAGGTCATCCCGCCGATGGCCAGCTCGATCCGGTGCGGCGCGGTCTGCCGGGGGTCGTTTGTGGTAGTCATCGCGGCTCCTGTCAGTCGTGCCGGTGACCGGGGGACCCGTGCCCGTCGTCGGGCTCGGCGGGTGCCGCCGTCGTCGGTGGGCCGTCGGTGACCGACCCACTCGGTGCCGGTCCGTCCGGGTGCGGCGCGATCACCGTGAACTCCGCGGTGCGGACGGTCCCGCCGTGCCGGAAGTCGAGGTACAGCCGGTAGGTCCCGGGAGACGGGGCCGCGACGTGGAAGGTCACGTCGGGACCGGCGGCGGTCCGTCCGTCACCGGGGGCGCCCTCCGGGTGCGCGTGCAGGTACGCCAGGTCACCCTGGCGCAGCGTCACCAGATGACCGTACGCCCCGAGGTAGGGCTCCAGGTCGGTGACGGGTACGCCGTCCCTGCTCACTGTGAGGGTGAGCCGGGAGTCGTGGCCGGGCCGGAGCCCCCCGTCGAGGGTGACGTCGTACCCGTCGACGACGACGGTACGGGTGGGCGGGGGCAGCGGGGTCGGGGTGACCGGACCGGACACCGTCACGTCCACCCCGAGGGTGAGCGGGTCCGCTCCGGTGGGTTGGAAGTCGGCGAACGCCCGCCAGGTGCCGGGGTCGCCCATCGGGGTGGGGAGCCGCCAGGTCCCGTCCTCCGACAGCCGGGGGTGGACGTGCCGGAATCCGCTGAGGTCGCGCCGGGCCACGATCAGGTGCATGGGCCGGTCGTGGTTCACGTCGTACCTGGTGACGGCGTCTCCGTCCGGCCCGGTGATCCGGAAGGCGAACTCCCCCGGCGGGGCGGTGACCGGTTCGAGGGTGTAGCCCTGCTCGGAGACGAGCAGCCCACCCGGTGTCCCGCCGACCGGGCCGCCGTGGCCGTCGTGGCCGCCACCGGGGTCGTCGTGGCCGCCGTGCGGGTGTTCGACAGCGACCGGCGGGCCGATCGGCCCGACCAGGTGACCGACGCCGTACGCGGCACCGAACACCCCCACCAGACCGAGGACGAACCCGGTCATCCTGCCCACCGTCCGCATCCCTCTCCCCTTCCCACCCGTCCCGCCCGACCTGGTACTCGGGTCGACCCGACACCCGCCCGTATCAACCGAGCCCTGAGCCCGAGCCCTGAGCCCGTCCCGGTGCCGGTCGGTCAGGCGTCGACAAGTTCGTAGCCGGCTTCGTCGACGGCGGCGCGCACTGCCGCCGGGTCGAGGGGGTGACTGCTGGTGACGGCGACCTCACCGGTGGCCAGGTCGACCTGGACGTCGTCGACCCCGTCGAGCGCGCCGACCTCGTCGCTGACCGACTTGACGCAGTGTCCGCAGGTCATGCCCTGCACCCGGTAGGTGTTGGTGACCATGTCCGTTCTCCTCTCGACAGGCTTTCCGTGTGCCTCCGGCAGCCTACTCTACTCATACCCCGTAGGGGTATTACCGTAATCGTCCCATACCCGTCGGGGGTAGGCGTACGCTGGCTTCATGACCACTCCTGCACCCGGCACCTCCCGGGGGTACACCGCCAGCAAGGACCAGCTCCTCGCCCGGCTGCGCCGGGTCGAGGGCCAGGTCAGGGGAATCGAGAAGATGGTGGACGAGGACCGCTACTGCATCGACGTCCTCACCCAGATCTCCGCCATCCAGGCGGCCCTGGACAAGGTGGCCCTGGGCCTGCTCGACGGACACACCCGGCACTGCATGCACGAGGGGGCCGCCGAGGGCCGCGCCGAGGACATGGCCACCGAGATGATGGCCGCCGTCGGTCGCCTGATGAAGCGCGGCTGACCCCGCCGCCACTCCACCGCCGACCTCGCCCGCCACTTCACCGCCGGGCCCGCCCGCCACGCACCGCCGGCATCGCCCGCCACGCACCGCCGGCCCCGTACCACCCCTTCACGCCCGCCGCCCGCCCACCCGGGGCCGGCGTGTGGCGACCTCCACCACCAGCCCCGACCCGCCCCCGCGACCACATCCGGTGACTACCATTCCCGGTTGGACCTCCGGGCACCCCACATTCCGGTCACCCTGAGTGATCAAGGGGTATCCGACTGCGCCGTTGCGGGCATTTTCACGGGCGGGGTGAACCGACCGGCGTACGCACACGTAATCCGCCGTGGATCGTTTGGAGAGTCGCAATGGGCGCCGACCACACAAGTCACGCCCCGTCCGCCCCACCCCGGGTCCGACGGGTCCTCGTCGCGACGGTGGTTCCCCTCTTCGTAGCCACCCTCGTCGCCGCCCTGCTGCTCTGGCCGGAGCGGACGCCGACGGCGGACGGAGGTGAGGACGTACCCCGCTACCAGGGGACCGTCACCCGGGTGTTGACGGTGCCCTGCCCGCCCGTCGAACCGGGACCGGAGGGCACCCCGGAACGGGCCGACCGGCCCTGCGGAACGGTGACCGTCCGGGCAGACAGCGGCCCGGACGCCGGGCAGGAGGTCGAGACCCCGATCCCGGACGGCCCGGGTGCCCCCCGGGTGGCGGTGGGCGACGAGATCATCCTGGTCGAGCTGGTCGACCCGGCCGACCCGGAGACCAGCAGCTACAACATCGCCGAGCACCAACGCGGCAAGCCCCTGGTCTGGCTGGTGGTCCTCTTCGCCGCCGCGATCGTGGCGTTCGGCCGCTGGCGGGGCCTGGCCGCCCTGGGCGGGCTGGCGGCGAGCTTCGCCATCCTGCTCACCTTCGTGGTGCCGGGGATCAGCGCCGGCCGGTCCCCCCTGCTGATCGCCGTTGTCGGATCAGCACTGATCATGTTCATCGTGCTGTATCTCACCCACGGGATCAGCGCCCAGACCTCGGTGGCGGTCCTGGGCACCCTGGGCAGTCTGGTGCTCACCGGACTGCTCGCCGCCGCCGCCACCGCCGCCACCCACCTGACCGGGTTCGGTGACGAGGACGCCACCACCCTGTCGATGTTCCAGTCCGACGTCGACCTGCACGGACTGCTGCTGGCCGGGATCGTGATCGGGTCCCTGGGCGTCCTGGACGACGTCACGGTCACCCAGGCCGCCACGGTGACCGAGGTGGGCAACGCCAACCCGAAGCTGACAGCACTCCAGCTCTACAAGGCGGGGACCCGGGTCGGGCGGGCCCACATCGCGTCGGTGGTCAACACGATCGTGCTGGCGTACGCGGGTGCCTCACTGCCCCTGATGCTCCTGCTGGTCGCCGACTCCCGGCCCACCGGCCAGGTCCTGACCAGTGAATTCCTCGCCCAGGAGATCGTCCGCAGCGTCGTCGCCACGCTCGGACTGGTCGCCGCCGTGCCCCTGACCACCGCCCTGGCCGCCGTGGTCACCGCCGCCGGACGCCGTACCCCCGAGAAGAAGGCGGCGCGGCCCGACGCCAACCCCCGACCCCGACCCCCCGCTCAGCGCGACGACGCCCTCGAAGCCCTGAGCGACCCCCGGGCCGGGAGTCAGTCCCCCGACGCCCCCGCAGGGTGGCGCAATCGAGAAGGAGGTTCCGACCCCGCATGGTGACACTCCTCAGTGTGACCGCCGATGCTTCCCAGAATGAGAAGCTCATCACTGGTCACCCGCCGCTACGGCGAAAATACGCGTTAAGTCGGCTTCCGGACGTAGCTCCCGGAGTCGACTCTCGGGTAACCTCGCTGCCGGTCACCGCCGAAGGCGCGCACCGGCGCCAGCGGGACCGCCGCCCAATCGCCGCGAGGCGAATCGGGGACCCAGGTACGTGGGGTGAATCCGCGCAAGCGGTAGGGGCCACTTCCGTCCCGAACCCGTCAGCTAACCCGGTCGGCGGCCGACGGAAGGGACGACTGTGACGGCACCCCTACGCCGCTGGCTGACGCCGGTGGTGGCCGTGATCACCGCGCTGGCCATCTTCTCCGGGTCAGCGCCGGCCATGGCCCAGCCTCGGCCCTCGGGGCACGAGGACGGTGACTCGAAGCTCCTCAACGATGTCATCGAGACGACCAACCGCAACTTCACCCAGGCACAGAACAAGCTTGAGAAGTCCAAGAAGCGGCAGCTCCAGCTCGACCTGGAGGTCCGTCGGGCGCAGAGCGAGCTGGACCGGTTGGCCCCCCAGGTGGGGCAGATCGCCGCCCAGTCGTACCGCAGCGGGCGGATCGGCGCGATGGCGATGCTCCTTGACAGCGACCAGCCCGACTCGTTCGTCAAGCGCGCCCAGGCGCTCGACGAGCTGAACATGGTCAACGCCCGGAAGCTGGCCGAGGTCCAGGAGGTCAAGGACGAGGCTGCCGAGGCCAAGGAGCAGCTCGACGCCGAGGTCACCGAGCAGCAGAAGCAGCACGCGCTGATGGCCAAGCAGAAGCGGGACGCCGAGAAGTCACTCGCCCTGGTCGGCGGCACCGGCCTGACCGGCGGCCTGGTGGTGGCCGAGTCACCGGTGGCGAAGGTCGCACCGGGTCGGGACTCCAACGGCAACTGGCGTCCGCAGGGTTGCACCGAGAACGACCCCACCACCTCCGGCTGCATCACCCCCCGCACCCTCCACATGTACAAGGAGGTCAAGCGGGCCGGGTTCGACAGGTTCGTCGGTTGTTACCGCCCCGGTGGCCCGTGGGAGCACCCCAAGGGCCGGGCCTGCGACTGGTCCCTCCAGAACCGCGGGTTCTCCCCCTGGCACAACAACGACACCCGGATGTACGGCAACAACCTGACCGCGTTCCTGGTCCGTAACGCCGACCGGCTGGGCGTCTACTACGTCATCTGGAACCGGCAGATCTGGTTCCCGGCGACGGGCTGGAGTTCCTACAGCGGCCCGTCCAACCACACCGACCACGTCCACGTCTCGCTGCTCTAGCCGGGGCTTGGCACGAACCGGGCCGCTCCCCTTCCTTCGGGGGGCGGCCCGTTCGTCGTCGCAGGCACAGACCGGTTCGCCGTGAGGGGCGCGCGGCCCGGTTCGTGTTCCGGGGCGAAAGACCGGTCAGAGGGTACGCGGAACCGCCGCCACCGTCCGGACCCGACCGGCGTTGAGCTGGTACGACATCCCCACCACGGCACACCGTCCGGCAGCGATCTCACCGGCCAGGACCGCCGAGTCGCCTACCAGTTCGTTGACCGTCTGGGCGATGTGGACGTCGATGATCCCCGCCGGGTCCACGATGCCCTGGGCGGCGGCGTGCCGGAGGCTGGGCAGGACGGCGTCGACCACCGCCCCGAGGTGCCCGGCCGGACGCAGCCCTCCGGCAGCCACCGCACCGGCCGCCGCGACAGCCCCGCACGAATCGTGCCCGAGCACCACCACCAGGGGGGTGTGCAGCACCGTCACCGCGTACTCGACGCTGCCCAGCACCTCGGGGCCGGTGGTGTGCCCGGCGGTCCGGACCACGAAGAGGTCCCCCAGGCCACGGTCGAAGATGATCTCGGCGGCCAGGCGGGAGTCGGAGCACCCCACGATCACGGCGAAGGGGTGCTGCTCACCGGCGACCGCCGCCCGGTGGCCGGCGTCCTGGTTGGGGTGGCGGGGTGTCCCGTCGACGAACCGCTCGTTGCCTGCCTGAAGCTCGGCGAACGCCTCCTGGGGAGTCTCCGGCTGACGCAAGTCCCACCTGCCCTTGAACGAACTACCTGGTCAAACCCCCACATCAGGGGACAGGGTCCGGCCCTCACCGTCACACGCAGCGTGAGACACGTCAAGCTACAAGTGATCTACGTTTCTTCCCGCCCGACCGGGTCCCGGGATGCGGGAAAGCCGGTCGGGCCTGAACCGGAGGCTCCTCCCGACCGTCGTCAGGTCGCCCGATCCCCTACCGAGGAGGAGACCACGATGCCCCCGACGAAAGACCCCCGGAAGAGACTTGAGGACGCCCTGTTCATCGAGGACAAGTTCATTGTCTCGAACCTGACCTCGGAACAGGCGGCCGACATCGCGAACACCGTTTCGAGGGATCTCGAACGGGCGGAGAGAGAGCGTGATGCTTTCGCCGACACACCCGCGTGGGAGCTGAACAGGCCGGACCCGAATCACCACAAATCCCCCAACCAAGAGATTCTCAGCAACAAGGTGTGCGACATCATCGAGTTGCGGAAATACAACATGCCGAACAACCCCTGGAGGGCGGAGGACGCCGAGGCGCGAAAGCAGGAAGTCGGGCGGAACGCCAGGGACCGACTTGAGGCCGCCCTTCCGCCAACGCACCAAACCATGGTGGCGGACCTGACCCCGAGTGAGGCCACGAAGCTCCAAGCGGCCGTCATCGACCAGTTCCGCGAAACGAGTCAGGGTCACCGCACCCACAACACCGAGGAGGTCGGGAGAAGGCTCGTCGCCGACCTCACCACCGACAGGATGAAGGCGTTGGGACTACCGATTCCGACGAACCCTGCGGCCACCTGGTCGACGGCCCTCCGGCACCCGGCGGGGTCGACCGTGGTCCAGAGCAGGACGGCTGATGTCGCGTCCCTCGGATCCGGTGGCGATCGACCCGCTGCCGCCCGTTCGACGCCGACCCGACCGCCAACCGACCGTTCCCCTTCCCCGGTGCCCCGGGGCCGCTCTCGCTAGGGCTTCGACCGGGAGACGCCGACCATCCGCCGGCTCGCCGTCCACCGATGAGCCGCCGTGCCGTCTCACCGGCGAACTGGGGCCGGTGTGGAGGGCACCCTCGGGTAGGCGACGGGAGGAGGCTGCGCCGAGGGACCCCCCGACTGCGGCGAGGCCCCCGGAGACGTCAGAGCCGCGACAAGGGCGATCTCCCAAGGCTCGTAGTTGGTGCTGGGCGCCGCTTCGCCTGCCACCGTGAGGGCGTCGGGCGACACCTGAGGCGACACTTCCAGGTAACGGGCACGAGCCTCTGAGCCTTCGGGAAACACGTGGGAGGACCAGCCCGGCAGCGACGAGAGAACCCGGGCCTCCTCCACAGAAACCTTGACAGCACCGCGTCTAAGACTCATCAGACGGGCGTAGGTGTCTTCGTGGCCGAGAGACTTGGCCAGTTTCCGCCCGATGGGTAGCTCGGATTTGAGCCGGCCGCAGTAGTCGCTGATTCTTCCCGCCCACTCCTGGCCACCACGACGTTTCCCCTGCCGTACGGAAACTAGTGAAGGGCCCGACAACGCCGCCTCGTACTGAACACGAAACTCCGAACCCTCAGGAAACACGAAAGAAGACCACCCAGGCAACGACGACAGAACCCGGGCCTCCTCCACAGAAACCCTGACAGCACCGCGCTTGAGACTTGAAAGACGCTTGTAGGTGTCTACGTGGCCGACAGACTCGGCCCGCGTCCGGCTGTTGGGTAGCTCAGGTTGGATCCGGTCGTGATAGTCGCTGATCCTCCCCGCCCACTCCTGACCACCACGTACTAGACGGTTTCCCTGCCGTACGGAAACTGGTAAAGGGCCCGACAACGCCGCCTCGTACTGAGCACGAAACTCCGAACCCTCAGGAAACACGAAAGAAGACCACCCAGGCAACGACGACAGAACCCGGGCCTCCTCCACAGAAACCCTGACAGCACCGATTCTGAGTTTTGCCAGACGCTGGTACGTGCCTTCATGGCCGAAAGACTTGGCCAGCTTCTCGCTTTTGGGCAACTCAGGTTGGATCCGGTCGTGATAGTCGCTGATCCTCCCCGCCCACTCCTGACCACCACGTACTAGACGGTTTCCCTGCCGTACGGAAACTGGTAAAGGGCCCGACAACGCCGCCTCGTACTGAACACGAAACTCCGAACCCTCAGGAAACACGAAAGAAGACCACCCAGGCAACGACGACAAAGCCCGGGCCTCCTCCACAGAAACCCTGACCTCACCCCGCTTGAGACGTGAAAGACGCTTGTAGGTGTCTACGTGGCCGACAGACTCGGCCCGTGTCCGGCTGTTGGGTAGCTTAGGTTGGACCTGGTCGTGGTACTCGCTGATCTTCGCCGCCCACCTCTGGTGGAGCGTGATCGCCGGTCCGGCGGCGGCTTCAGTCGCAGACTCCTCTCCCTCGCGTCGCCGGCCCTCCGCGTCCTCGACGACGGGTGCCGCAGGCACGCTGAACAACTCGTCCAGCTGCCTGTCCTCGAACGCGAATTCACCCAACCCCACACCCGATAAATACCCAGCCGCGTCCCCCCAACTAGGGTCATCCGGACCCGGAAAATCCACCGCAGCATCGTCAGAGAAACCCGCCACGACGCCGGGCGATGGCACAACCCACCGGTCTGTCATATCTACTCCCTCCCGGACTGCTAGGTCTTCATTACGAATACCATCCGGTCCGGTTCAACTCCGGCAGAGGGCTACCCGGAGGGCTTCGGCGAGGCGGGTGAGAACGGGTTCCGCGTCGTTCCCGAGGCGACGGGAAACGGCTGCGCCGAGGGAACCCACGACTGCGGCGAGGCCCCCGGGGACGTCAGGGCTGCGACAGGGGCGATCGCCCGAGGGTCGCAGTAGGTACTGGGCTCCGTTTCGCCTGCCACCGCTAAGCCGCCGGGCGACACCTTGGACAGCACCGCCAGGTAACGGGTACGAGCCTTTGAGTCTTCGGGAAACACGAAGGAGGACCAGTCAGGCAGCGAGGAGAGAACCCGGGCCTCCTCCCTAGAAATCATGACCGCACCACACCTGAGACGTGAAAGGCGCTTGAAGGTGTCTGCATGGCCGACAGACTTGGCCTGTACTTCACTTTCCGGTAGAGCAGGCTGAATTCGGGCGCGGTAATCGGTGATCTTCGCCGTCCACCTCTGGTTGCGCGTGGTCGCCGGTCCGGCGGTGGCTTCAGTCGCAGATCCCTCACCGTGATGCCGCGGCCCTTCTGCCTCCTCGGAGCGGAACACCGCGTCCAGCCACTCCGCCTCAGATGAGATTTGACCTGACCCCGCACCCGGCAAATGCTCAATAATGTCCGCCCAGGAGCCGTCATCCGAAACCGGCCACTCCGCCGCACTCTCGTCAGGTGCACCCACAGTGGAGCTGGGCAGCTGCACATCCGATCGGTCCGTCATGTCTGCTCTCCTCCCGGACGACTCAGCTTCAATACGAACACCAGCCGGGCCGGTTCAACTCCGTCAGAGAGCTATCCGGAGGGTTTCGGCGAGACGGGTGAGTTCCGGGTCGGGGCGGGACGCCCGGCGAAGCAGCGTACGCAGGGTGGCGAGGGCGGTGGGACGATGGCGTACCTCGGTGGGGGCGGTCCGGTCGGCGAGCAGGAGCGCCCGTGCGGCCTCGGGAAGGTCGTTGCGGCGCAGGCACCCCCGGGCCACGTCGACCAGGTACGCCGCCCTCCGTTCCACAGTCAGCCGGGCGAAGGCCACGGTGTCGAGGAGTTCCCGGTGTGACCGGAGCGGATCGCGGTCCCGGTCGAGGGCGAGGGCGGTGGTGACCCGGGCCAGCCCGACCGCCGTCGGACCGAAGCTCGTCCGGCAGTGGTGGTCGTCGCCGAGTCGGGCGGCGACGGCGGCGGCCTGGTCCAGCAGGTCGACGGTTCCCGGATGGTCACCACTGGCGGCGGCGGCCCGCGCGGCCTGCACCAGCAGGGATCCGTACCCGCAGTGCCGCTCTGCTGGGGCTGTCTGCGGATCGGGTGGGCCGATCCGGTGTGCCACGGCGACCGCGACCTCAAGGGCGTGCCGGGGCCGGTCCAGTGCCCGCAGGACCCGGGTCAGCGTGACGGCGGCCGACGTAGGGTCGGCGGTCCGGCGGCCGATCGTCATGGCCCGGTCGGCGGCCAACCAGGAGGTGGCCAGCTCGCCCAACTTGCACAGCACCGCCGAGACCAGTTGGGTGACCTGCCCCAGCAGGTGGACCGCGACCGGGTCGTCCGGGTGGGCCGCTCGGGTCAGTTGTGCCTGGCAGAGCAGCCCCGGAAGGATCCGCACCAGTAGCCGGTAGTCGGCGTGCCCGTACGCCGACCAGGCGTGCTCCACCCCCGCCCGGATCCGGTCCGGTGTCGGGCCGGTCCCGTCGGCCCCGGCCAGGGCGGCGTCGAACCGGAACAGGGCCGCCCGCAACGGGTCCAGCTCGGCACCGGTGAGCGGGCCGTCGGACGGGTCGGCCCGCGCGACGGGTGCCGCCGGGCCGGTGCCGAGCAGGAGGTCCACGTCGATCCGGAGCGCCCGGGCGACCTCCCGCAGGGTGGAGAGCCTGTCCAACCGGCGGACACCCCGCTCCACCTTGTCGACCCAGCTCTTCGACATGCCCAGCGCGTCGGCGAGGGTCTGCTGCGACCATCCCCGCCGACCACGCCAGTACGCCACCCGCCGCCCGACCGGCAGGTCACCGCTCACAGCGGTATCCCCGCCGCTGTCCGTACGTCAGCAGTGGGGCCTGCCTGGTCAACGGGGTGAGCCGGATCGTCGGCCCGTCGTTCCACCGGTGCCGCCCCAGGTCATCGGGGGCGCCCCGCTGTCGGCCCACCTCGGGGGCGTCCCGTCGCCAACGGTCTTCGGGGGTGCCCCGCTGTCGGGCGGCCTCGGCCAGGATCCGGCGCTTCGCGGCCTCGTACTCGGCCTCCTGCATCGCCCGCCACCTGTCGTCCGACCGCCTCGTGTGGCGGCCTCGACACCAGTTGCGGAATCTCGTCCACATGAATTGACCACCCTCTTCTTCTTTGGCTGCGCATGGGGTTATGGTGAGACGACTTCCTGGTTCCTCGGCGCACCCACGCCAAGATCTGCCAATCACCCGGAATTCGAAAGCGTCTCACTTTCTTGGAGGCTGCCACGGCCGGACGGGAGCTTTCCCACCTGCGGCGACACGGACAGCGTCGCCGAGGTGGCGACGTGCCGGACAGCGGTACACCGTTGGCACACAGACCAGGAAACGGAGTCGAGGGTGACCATGGAAAAGGTCGGGGACATTCTCCGGAGGCACCGCAATGCCCGCCATTTGTCTCTTCGACAGCTCGCGAGCGCCGTCAACTTCACCTACACCCACATCTCCCAGGTCGAGAACGGAACGAAGCGCCCGTCGGCGCAGTTCGTCGAGGCCTGCGACCGAGCCCTACAGGCCGACGGCGCGCTGATCGCGGCGTACGTCAACCAGGAAGGAGATCCGGACATGCGTAGACGCACGGTGTTGTGGTCGATGAGCACCCTGGCTGCCGTATCGGCGGCCGGTTCCTCGGAGGGGTTGGAGGCCCTCCGGCAGATGTTGAGCGACGCGGTCCGGGCCGGGCACGACGAGTGGGACCAGATCGTCGCCGACTACGGGGTGGCGAACTACCGGCTCTCCGCCGAGGAGCTGACGGACCACCTGCGGATCGACCTGGCCGTCCTGCACGGCCTCCTCGCCTCGTCGACCGAACCGGCCCGGTCCCGCCTGTTGCAGGCCGCCGCCCGGCTCTCCCTCCTCGTCGCACTGAAGACGACCTCCACGGGTCAGGCGATGCTCACCCGCCGGTGGTGGTCGACGGCCAACCGCCTCGCCGACGAGTCGCAGGACCCGGAGACGATGACACTGGTCCGGGGCTGGGAGGTGGTGGACGGCTGCTACGGCGGCCGGACCCCGGAGCAGCTGGTGGCCCTCTCCGACCGGGTCCTGCCGATCCTCACCACCGAGCCCACGGTGGCGAACTGCAAGGTTCTGTCCGGGCGTGCCCAGGCCCTGTCGGCGGCCGGTCGGCACGCTGAGGCGGTGGCGACCGTCGAACAGCTCGCCGACCTCACCGAAAGGCTCCCCGCCTCGGTCCTCGGCAACGACGAGTCCCTCTGGGGGTGGGCCGAGCACCGGCTCCGGCACACCCAGTCCTGGGTCTACTCCCACAGCGGGGACCTCGCCCGCGCCGAGGCCGTCCAGGACCGGGCCGCCCAGCTCTACCCGCAGTCACACCGCCGACTCCGGGCCCAGGTCGAGCTGCACCGGGCCGCCTGCCTGGTCCGGACGGGGCACCTCACCGACGGGCTGCGTCACGCCACCGCCACCCTCGACGGCCTCCCCCGGCAACACCACAACGAGTTGGTACGCCGAGTCACCCGCCAGGTCACCGAGGCGGTCCCCGCCACCGAACGCACCCGCGCCGACTACGACGACCTCCACCAACGCCTCAACGCCTGACCCCCGATCCGACCACCGGCCGACGACCGGGGTGACCGATCCCACGCCACCCCGGTCGGGTCTCGTGCGCCCGGCCGATGAACCAACCCCGCCCGCCGTACGTCGTCACCGACATGGCCAACCATCGAACTCCGGAGCAGTGGGCGGTCCTGAGGAACGCCCTTGAGAATCACCTGCGTGACCCGGAAGCATGGGACGTAGCGATACCATGTCGACTGCCGGAAACCGGCGACCTCAACACGAACTCGGCTTTCAACAATTCTCGACCACCGGGTAAATTTCCGAAGAAATGCCCGGAGGAACTTCGACAACTTCTCAGGAGCTACTGGGAGCACCAGGACCACAGATTCAAGACCGAAGTGAAGTGGGGGGCTCTCAGCGCCGCACTCACCGATCGGTTCGGTGATCTGGGAAACTGGGGTAATCCCCTGCCTGACGAGTACCAAACCAACGACGGAGTCCTCGTCCACCCCCGCGCCGCGATCGACGGCTTCATGCACCGCGGGTCCTACCCGACCAGCTGTCCACAAGGACTTGCCGACCTCGTCACGACAGGCGTGGAGCTCGGAGTAATCGACACGGCACGACAACTGCCTACCTCACGGTGGCGCAATCTCGTCGGCGAGGAGGCCCTCGTCGACATGGCCACCGCACCGTCGTTCGCCCCTCCCCAGGCAGTCTCCCCTTCGACGACCTCCTATCCCGTCGAGCCCGATCAGCAGTGGTCGGCCGCCACCCTGAGGTCCCCAGCCGCCCCCGGCCCTTCCGGCCCTCCCGGCCCTCCCCGAGCCACCCCCGGCCCCCCTTGGGCCACTCCCGGCCCTCCCCGGGCCACTTCCGCCAACGCATCCAGTCAGGCAAGCAACTACCCGTGGGCCGACGCCACCGCCAGTCGACAGCATCGCCACCGACCCGGGTGACCACCACCATCGGATGATCGGAAACTGCTGGAAGGCCGAACAGCAGTGACCCGGTTACTGGAGACCGCAGGTCAGACAGCAGGAGGAGCTCCCACCGCTCCCGCCCCTCCGACACCCCGCCCCTCCGACACCCCGCCCCTCCGACACCCCGCCCCTCCGACACCCCGCCCCTCCGACACCCCGCC
>NZ_JBEPEQ010000009.1:0-72829 GCF_040300925.1 Micromonospora sp. NPDC000207 | reverse complement strand
CTGGTCCGCCTCGTCGCCGACGTCCTCGCCTTCGAACTGGCCGCCCGCGACGGCACGGACCTGCTGCCCGAACAGCGCCCCGGACCGGCGGTGGTCACCAAACGGTGCCGGCTCGGGATCCGGGCCGCCGCCCCGGCCCTGGCCCGCCTCGGACTGGCCGCCGCCGTCGCCGGACAGGACCCGACGACCGCCGCCAGGACCCTGCCCGCCCTGGTCGCCGGGGGTGATCCCACCGCCGGGTTGGCCCTGCGGCTGAGCCTGCTCCCGGTGTACGTGTCGCACGACGAGTACCTGTTCATCCGGGTGCTCCAGGCGTACGAGTGCATCTTCGCCGGGCTCGCCGCCGAACTGCGCGCCGTGATGGCCGCCCTCTCCACCGGGCTGGCCCGCGACGCCGCCGAGCGCCTGGCGTACGCCCGCGACGTGCTCACCGACGCCGGACCGCTGTTCTCCCTGCTGGCGACGATGCAGCCGGAGGCGTTCCGGACGTTCCGGGAGTACACCGAGGGGGCCAGCGCCATCCAGTCCCACTCGTACAAGCTCATGGAGTCGTTGTGTCGCACCCCGGAGCGGTCCCGGTTGGACTCGGCCGCCTACCGGTCGGTGCCACAGGTCCGCGACCGGGTGCTCGGCGGCCAGTCCTCCATCGACGGGGCGTACCGGGCCGCAGTCCGCGAGGGGCTGCTGTCCGGGGCGGCCCGGGAACTCGTCGAGTCACGGATGCGGACCTTCGCCGCCGCGGTGCTCCAGTGGCGGCGTACCCACCACCGGCTGGCCACCCGGATGCTCGGTGAGCGCCGGGGCACCGGCTACACCGAGGGGACGCCGTACCTGGCGGGGGTCCGCTCCATCGCGGTCTTCACCGCCGTGGGTCCCGGCTGCCCGGTCACGACCACCGAGGCGAACGGAGGATGCCCGGTATGAGACCACCCGACCCGACGACCACCGACCCGACCGCCACCGCACCGACCACCACCGCGCGGACCACCACCGACCCGACGATCACCACAGTGCCGACGAGCCGCCGTGACGAGCCGGCCTGCCTCGACCCGGCCGCCCTCGCCGCCCTGCGCGCCGAGTTCCCGGTGCTCGACACCGGCGTCTATCTCAACAACAACTCCACCGGCGCGGTGCCCAGAGCGGTCCAGGGCGTCCTGGCCGACTACTGGGAGACCCTGCGCACCTGGCGCGACGACGTGTGGCAGGACTGGCACGTCGGCCTGGACCGGTACGCGGACACCGTCGCCGCCTTCATCGGCGCCCCGCCGGGCAGCGTGGTCACCGACGCGAACCTGAGCACCCTGCTGGCCCGGGTGGCGTCGTGTTTCGACTACCGCCCCCCACGCGACCGGGTCGTCACCACCGACCTGGAGTTCCCCACGGTGCCGTTCCTGTGGAAGGCGATGGGTCGGCACGGTGCCCGCCTCGACGTGGTGTCCTCCGGCGGTCCCCACGTCGACGAGGACCTTCTCGCCTCCCGCATCGACGAACGCACGCTGCTGGTCTGTGTCCCGCACGCCAGCTTCTCCTCCGGGGCCACCATCGACCTGTCCCGGTTGGTCCGGCGCGCCCACGAGGTGGGCGCCCTGGTGGTGGTGGACGCCTTCCAGACCGTCGGGGTGGTGCCGCTGGACGTGACGGCCCTCGGCGTCGACGTCGTCCTCGGCGGAGCGCACAAGTGGCTGTGCGGCGCGGCCACCGCCTTCCTCTACGTCCGCCCCGACCTGACCCCCCGGCTGGCACCGACGGCCACCGGATGGCAGGCCGGTGACGTGGCATTGACCTTCCGGGAGTCCACCGGGTGGGCGTCCGGCGCGCAACGCTTCGCCGGGGGCACCCCGTACCCGCTCACCTCACTGATCTCCCAGGTGGGCCTGGACCTGCTCGCCGGGGTGGGGGCCGAGGCGATCCGGCGGCACTCGCTGGCCTGCACCGACCGGATCCTCACCCGGGCCGGGGAGGCGGGCCTCACCGTGGTCAGCCCCACCCCGGCACACCGTCGCGGCGGGGTGGTCTGCCTCGACGTGCCGGACGGGGAGGCGGTCAAGAAGCGGTTGGCCGAACGGAACCTGGTGTGCAGCTGGCGCGGCTGGCTACGGATCGGCCCGCACGTCTACAACACCCTCGACGAGATCGACACGTTCATGGACGCCCTGGTCGCGGAGGTACGTCGATGACCCTCAACCTGTCCCCCCGAGGTCTGATGCACCTTCTGGTCAACGGCCCCAAGGCCGTCGACGTGGTGCAGACCGCCCTGGACACGGGGCTGCTCGACGCGCTGGAGCCGGGACCGGCCCGCCTCGACGACCTCGCCGTACGGCTGCGGGTCCGGCCGTTGCGGCTGTACAAGTTCCTCGACTGTCTGGAGAGCCTGGGCTGCGTCGAACGCGTCGGGTCCGGTGACGACCTGGGCGACACCACCTACCGGGCGGTCCCGGGTCTGCGCGACGCCGTCCTGGCCGTGTTCGGGCCGGACTCCGTCGAACGGGACCGGGACCGCTACCCGTGGCGGGTGCTGCACGGTCGGCTGGCCGAGAGCCTGCGCGGCGAGGTCGGGATGAGCGACGACGACTTCGCCTGGCCGCCGAGGACCGACGAGCAGACCGCCGAGTTCGAACGGAGCATGGCCGTCGGGGTCGGCCCGGTGGTCGAGGCGGTGCACCGGCACGCCGGGCGGCTCTGGGCCGACCGCCACCGACTGCTCGACGTCGGCGGCGGGGACGGCACCCTCGCCGCCCACGTCCTCGACGACGCCCCCGACCTGCACGCCGACGTGTACAACCTGCCGTCGGTGGCTCCCCTGGTGGCCGCGACCGGTCAGCGCCGGGGACATCAGCGGCGGCTCGGGTTCGTCGGCGGTGACTTCTTCGCCGAGCCCCTCCCGGGCGGCTACGACGCGATGTCCTTCGTCCGGGTCCTGCACGACTGGCCCGACGACGTGGCCCGTCGGCTGGTCGAGCAGGCGTACGCGGCCCTCGAACCGGGTGGGCTGCTGCTGATCTGCGAGGAGTTCCGCACCCCGGACCGGTTGGCCGCACAGTTCTTCTGGAGCTACTTCCTGATCGGGGTGGACAGCTGCGTCAGCCGTCTCCGCGAGGTCGGGTTCTACACCGACCTGCTCACCCGGGTCGGCTTCGAGCGGGTGGAGGTGCTGCCCGCCGGGTGGGAGCTGATCTGCGCGTACAAGCCGACGGGGTGACCGGGACCGGGGGTGACCTGGGGATTTGCACGGAGTGGGATTCGCTCGGGGTGGGTATGCACCGGGCATGACCTTCTCGATCGTCGCCCGGTGCCCCCGCACCGGCCACCTCGGGGTGGCCGCCCTCACCGCCACCGCCGGGGTGGGGAAGCTGCTGTCCCACGTCCGCACCGGGGCCGGGGCGGTGGCCACCCAGGCCACCCACAACCCGTACCTCGCCTACGACGGCCTGCCGATGCTCGCCGACGGTCACTCCCCCCGGGAGGTCCTCGACACCCTCCTGGCCCGCGACCCAGGCCGGGAGGTACGCCAGGCCGGCATCGTCGACGCCGACGGGCACGCATACGCCTTCACCGGCGCGCAGACCCTCCCCTGGTCGGGACAGCACGTCGGAGAGGGCTTCGCCGCCCAGGGCAACCGGTTGGCCGGGCCGGAGACCCTCGACGCCATCGTCACGGCGTACCAGGACAATCCGGAACTCGACCTCGTCGAACGGCTGCTGACGGCGATCGAGGCCGGCGAGCACAACGGCGGCGACCGCGACGGGGCCGGGTCGGCGACGATCACCGTCACCGGAGAGGAGCCGTACCCGCTGTGGGACCTGCGGGTCGACGACCACGCCGACCCGGCGGCCGAACTGCGCCGCCTCTACGGGGTGTTCCAGGAGCAGATGCTGCCGATCGTCCGGGGGCTGCCCACCCGCGACGACCCGATGGGCCCCTCGGCCCGGCAGGTCCTCGACGGCGGCACCGCCGGTGCCTGACCCGGACGGCGACACGCCCGGCGGACGACGGTGACGGGCGTACCCTGACCTCGTGGATCAAGAAGACCGGATCGCCCTGTTCCTGGACTACGAGAACCTCGCCCTCGGCGCACGCGACCACCACGGCGGCAGGCCCTTCGACTTCCGCCCGATCGCCGACGCCCTCGCCGAACGGGGACGGGTGGTGGTCCGACGCGCCTACGCCGACTGGTCGTACTTCGACGAGGACCGCCGGATGCTCACCCGGTCCCACGTCGAGCTGCTGGAGATCCCCCAGCGGATGGGTGCCTCCCGCAAGAACGCCGCCGACATCAAGATGGCCGTCGACGCTGTGGAGTTGGCCTTCGAACGCGACTACATCTCCACCTTCGTCATCTGCACCGGCGACAGCGACTTCACCCCGCTGGTGCACAAGCTGCGCGAACTCAACAAACGGGTGATCGGGGTCGGGGTGGAGAAGTCCACCTCGGCCCTGCTGCCACCGGCCTGCGACGAGTTCCTCTACTACGACCGGCTCGAAGGCGTCGACATCCCGTCGCCCCGGACCCGGCGGGGCCGCCCGGCCCGGCAGCCGGAGACCACCGCCCAGCCCGAACAGGACCTGGTCACCACCCCCACCGACACCGAGTCGGTACGCGACGTCGACGCCCTCGCCGGAGTCGTCGCACAGACGGTGGCGGGTCTACAGGGCAGCGGGGTGGTCACCGCCTCCCGGCTCAAGGTCACCCTGCTGCGCAAGGACCCCACCTTCAGCGAGTCCGACTACGGGTTCCGCACCTTCGGTGAACTCCTGCGCCACCTCGCCGCCAACAACATCGTCGACCTGGGCGAAGGGCCGGCCAAGGGCGACCCCGAGGTGTCCCTGCCCGAGCACGACGACCGGGAGGCGGCCTTCGGACTGCTCCGTACCGTCGTCGCCGAACTGGCCGCCGGGGGTGCCCCCGTCGCACTGTCGGGCCTGAAGAACCACCTCCGTCGAGCCCGCCCCGACTTCAGCGAACAGCGACTCGGATACCGGGGTTTCCTCCAGTTCTGCAAGGCCGCCGCCACGGCCGGGGTGGTCGACCTGGCGTGGAGCCCCGACGCCGACGACTACCTGCTGCACCCGGCCCGGTGACCCCGGCCGGTCTCCGAGCGGCGGCTACGACGGCCGGAGGCCGGGTGGCGGCTACGCGGGCGGCGGTCACGACGGCCGGTTGAGGCGGAACGGCTTGCGCAGGTTGGCGAAGGCGGTGAGGTCGGTCGCCTCGGTGGCCTGCCGACGGGGCAGGTCGACCGGGAAGTCCGTCCGCCCCACAGTGACCCCGTCCGGACCGACCCGGCCCATCCGCCGCAACCCGAGCTGACGGCGCAGCTGCACCGTCCGGTGGTCGGCCGCCCCGAAGACCTTGGTGTGGTCGTCGATCAGCGCCGCCAGCTCCTCGCTCATCTGGTCGGTGAGGCCCAGCAGCGCATGACAGGTCACCACCCTCGACCGGTAGGTCAGCGCCCGCTCCGAGAGCGGACCGTTCCGGGCCGCCACGTCGTCGGCCAACAACCGGTAGACCGCTGCCGCCTGCCGGTAGTCACCGTCGGCGAAGAACGCGTCGGCCTGCTCCGACCGCAACGTCAACACGTGGCCGTCCCGGAGGGTGCCGGCCGTGACGGCGCGCGGCGCGGCGGCGAGGATCCGGCTCACCACCCGGGCGTAGAGCCGCACCGCACTCGTCGTCGTGGACAACTCGACCACGCCGGGGATCGGCTGGAGATCGTCCACGAACGGCAACAGCAACTGGTGGACCACGTCGGCGTCGGACAACCGCTCCTGCGGCCGTTTGCGCAGCATCTCCAGGACCAGCGCCTCCAGCCCCACCGGCACCTCCGGCCGGACCGTACGCAGCAGCGGCGGCTCGTCGCGGACCTGCTTGTTCATCACGTCGAACGGCGTGGCCCCAGCGAACGGCCGCTTCCCGGTGAGCAGTTCGTAGACGGTGCACCCCAGCGCGTAGATGTCGCTCTCCGGGCCGCTGACGTTTGCCTCGATCCGCTCCGGGGCCATGTACTCGGGAGTGCCGAGCAGGTGCCCGGTCATCGTGACCCGGGAGAAGTCCGACGAGGCCGGGGCGACGGCGAGCCCGAAGTCGAGCACCTTCACGGTGCCCTCCGGCTCCAACATCAGGTTGCCCGGTTTCAGGTCCCGGTGCACCAGTGACACCCGGTGTGCCTCGGAGAGGACAGCGCAGACCTGCGCGGCCACCACCGCCACCCACCCGACCGGCAGGCGTCCCTGTTCGAGCAGGAGGGTACGCAGGCTGACCCCCTGGATCCGCTGCATCACCAGGAACGGTCGCCCCTTGTGGGTCCCCACGTCGTACACCGCCGGAACCCCGGGGTGCTCCAGCCGGGCGGTGATCCGCGACTCCCGGACGAACCGCCTGGTGTAGTCGTCCTCGGCCTTCGGGTCACCGGCGAAGAACCGGATGAACTTGACCACGACCTGGCGTTCCAGGCGGGTGTCGACCCCGAACCAGACCTCCCCCATGGCCCCCTGCTCGGTGGGCCGTTCCAGGAGTTCATAGCGGCCGTTGACCAGTGTTCTTCGCGCCACTACCGCTCCAGTCACCTGCGCCGATCGGTTACGAGAGGTTAACCAAATCGAGCTCCACTGTAGTGGGTGCCATGCCGTGTTCCGGTACACACTGCGATCGATCCGTACGCTACGGTGACGCCCGGGGCTCGGTCCATGGTGGAGGTGGCCGGATGTGGGCGGACGAAGACGCCCTGGACGCGGCGGCACGTCGACTCGACGACTGGGAGGCCACCTTCGCCGGACAGGCACAGCGGGCAGCGGCCCTGGCCACGAGGGTGCAGCAGCTCACCGGCACCGCCCACAGCACCGACCGGCTGGTCACCGCCACCGTCGACGCGTCCGGGCACCTGATCGACCTGCGGCTCGACGACACCGTCCGGCGGCACCCCGCCGCCCACACCGCACGGCAGATCCTGCAGACCACCAGCGCCGCCTACGCCGACCTGGTACGCCGGGTCACCGAGACCACCCGGGACACCCTCGGCAACGACCCGGCCGGGCAGGCCGTCGTCGAGTCCTACCGCCAGCGGCTCGCCGCCGACCAGGGTGGCCCCGACCGTGACGACACCGGTGCCGCACGCTGACGGCGGTGGGGTGCCTGCGGCCGGCATCCACGTCCGCCCCGAGGACCTGACCGTCCACGCCGGGCACCTCGACCGCACCGCCGCCCGCCTCGACACCGCCCGCGCGGCAGGCCAGCACGTCCGCCTCGGCGCCGACGCGTACGGGCAGCTCTGCGCGATGATGCCGGTGCTGCTCGACGGGCTGCAACGTACCCTCGTCGAAGGCATCGACAGCGCGGCCGCAGCGCTGCGCGACACCGCCGGGCGGGTGCGGACCGGCGCGGACCACTACCGCGCCGCCGACGCCCGCGCCGCCGCCCAGCTCGACCGGATCCGACACCGGCGGTGACCAACCCGCTCGTCGCCCCCGCCACCACGACCGGACCGACCCCCTGGGCCGGACTCTGGATCGCCGAGGACATCGAACTCATCCACACCGGCATCCGCAACGGCAACTGGATCGACGGCACCCTCGGCGTCGTCAGCGCCGGCCTCGACGCCCTCGCCCTCGTCACCGACCCCGCCGGCGCCCTCCTCCAATACGGCATCGCCTGGCTCATCGAACACGTCAAACCCCTCACCCAAGCCCTCGACTGGCTCGCCGGCGACCCCACCCAGATCACCGCCCACGCCCAGACCTGGCGCAACACCGCCACCCACCTCCGCGACACCGCAGCCGACCTCACCCGCGATGTCCGCGCCGACCTCACCGACTGGACCGGCCACGCCGCCACCACCTACCGCACCCGAACCTCACACCAGCACCAGACCATCACCACCCTCGCCGCAGCCGCCGACACCATGGCCACCCTCACCGAAACCACCGCCGGCCTCGTCGCCGCCGTCCGCCTCCTCGTCCGCGACGCCATCGCCACCTGCATCTCCCGCCTCACCGTCTACGCCACCGAACTCGTCGCCACCGCCGGACTCGCCACCCCCCTCGTCATCCAACAGGTCACCACCACCGTCGCCACCTGGGCCGCCCGCATCACCAAACTCCTGCGCGCCCTCATCAACAGCCTCCGCCAACTCATCCCCGCCACCCGCCGCCTCACCGACCTCATCAACAAACTCAAGGAGACCCTGAACCGACGCACCTCAGAAACGGGTCCGTCGAGCGCCGGAAGCGGCGGCCGAAGCCAGAGAGACAAGTTGCTGGAGGAGCTGAGCCAGGGAGGAATCAGGCACAACCCTGACGAGATCGTCGCCATCGGACGAGACTCCACAGGAAAGGTCGTCTTTCTCGAGACCGGCAACGAACGCGCAGGCCTCGCTCACATCACCGGCAGGCACGGTGAAGACTTCATGAAGGCTGGGGTACCGGAGGACAAGATCGCCCAGCTCGTCCTGACGGCGGCCACCCAAGGCGAAGTGGTCGGCAGGCAACGAACGCGCCCCATCTACGAAGTGCTCTTCGAGGGCAAGATATGTAGAGTTGCCGTAACGGTAGGGGACAACGGATTCGTAGTGGGGGCCAACCCAGTTGGACAGAAGCGGTAAGACCTTACGGGTCCTGGCTGACTACGAGTGCTTTCCGACCTGGATGATCGACGCAGAGCAGTCAGCCAACATCGACCCAGTCGAGTTGCCCATCTCAGCTGAACTGTCGACATCGTTAGCTCACTGGGCCGAAGCCTACGACAAGACCCTAAACCAGAATGATCCACATTTGTCCGGCTTTGTCGACAAAGTTCAAGAGCAGAGTTTCTACGCCCTCGGCGACCATCTCGCCCAACGACTAGCCAAAGAGCTTGCCGGCCGGTATCGCGTAGAGTACTTCGACGGCCGAACAAATATGTTCCGAATCGTCAACTACTGAGTAGTGGATTCTCCGGGAAACCAACTACTTGCCCCTGAGAGATACTCGAATCAGGTTCCGAAATCCAACGACGAGGCCACTGGCGTCTCCTGAAGCAACGGTGCCTTCAGCCAGGACTCGACATTGCCCAGCCGCCTTTCCATGGCCTAGAAACTAGTACTACGGGAAGCGTTGTTCGCGGTCTGGACCGTGCTGGTGACCCGGGCGGGTCACCAGCACGAGGTCCAGCCCTGCCTGCGGACGGCCGTCCGGCCCCTCGTTACCCGGTCGCTTCAATTCGTGGGTCCTGGGCCGGATTCGCGATCGGTCGGCGAGGAGGGCTCAGCGCGTAGGGGTGTTGCCGCCGCCGTGGCCCGGACCCTGCCACTGAGGCCGCGTCGGGTGACCGGGCCGGTGAGGTGTCGGTGTGGTGCTACCGCTACCGCCCTCTTGACCCCGCCATTCAGGCGTCGGGGTGGTGTTACCGCTGCCGTAGCCCTGACCCAACCACTCAGGCGTCGTCGCGTAGCCGGGCTGCTGAGGCATCGGGGTGGTGCTGCTGCTGGCGTAGCCGTGCTCCTGCCACTGAGGCGTCGGCGCGTAGCCGGGCTGCTGGGGGCCGGCCGTGTTCGGGTCCTGGCCGATCCGGAATCCTGCCAGCTGCGCCATCAGGGCCTCAGGGTTCTGAGGCTGATAGGGCATCGACTGCTGGGGCAGGGGGTGATGACCGACCCCCGGGGGACCGCTCAGGGGGACGAATGCGGGCAGGTTGGCCACCTGGTGCGAGGCCGGAGCGGCGTGGCCAGGCGGCGCGGAGGCACTCTCGGCCTTGGCTACAGCCTTGTTCAGCTCTCGGTAGAGATCCTCGAGAGCCCGATCGGAGACCCTGGCCTGAGCTCGGACGGCAGCCTCCATTCCGTAGGGGTCCAGGGTGCGCGGGGCGGACGGTGGCTGACGGTCCGCCTGCTGACTGGGGTTCGGCTGTGGCAGGTTCGCGAACTGCATACCCAGGGATCCGCGGTACTGCAGGTTGTTCTCGATCGCTTCGAGCGCACGCTGCACGTCCCGGCTGTCGACGACCGCACCACGTACGTGCTGCTCACACTGCGACAGGCGCTCGACGTCCCGTGGGTGCAGGTGCTTCCTCAGGAGATCCCAGGCTTCGAGAGTGGAATATTTCATGATCGAGTCCTCCGTTTGACGGTCTTGTTAACACCTCCCTACGCCTGTCGGACGGAACCGGTTCAGTTTAAATCGAAGTCTGCAACTATCGCAGCTCTCCCAGCAGCACTCCAGGCTCTACCGAGGGACGAGCAGGCCCGGTCGCCACCGGCCACGACCTGCTGTCCACGCTCAGGGCTGATCCTGACGACCAGGAGTGGATCGAGGTTCAGGACGGTCGGCGCGACGGTGGGGGCGCCGTCCCGGCGTAGACGCTGGGAGCAGGCTGCGTCGAGGACGTCCCCGCAGGTGGCGACATGGCCGGTGATGTCATGGCCGCGACCTGGGCAGTGGCGCTCACCTCGCGCGAAGCGCTCCCCGAACCCGCACCCTGGGCCGCGTCGGACGGCACCTGCGACAACGCTTCGAGATAGCCGGTTCGACCCGCCGAGCCCTCCGGGGCAACATGATCAGCCCAACGCGCCAGCCCTTGGAGGACCACGGCCTCCTCCTGGGAGAAGGTCGACCCACCATTTCTGAGGTTCGAGAGGCGCGCGTAGGTGGCACTGTGCCCCACAGCGGCGGCGGCTTTTCGGCTGTCAGGGAGGGCACCCCCGACCTTCTCGTAGTAATCCGCGATCTGCCGCGCCCACCCCTGCTCGTCATACCGCTTCCCTCTCGCTCTCTTCCAGGCAGGCGACGAACCACCCGACAACGCGGCGAGATAACCGGCACGGCCCACCGAGCCCTCAGGAACAACAGACTCGGCCCAACCATCCAAACCGCGAAGGACGGCTACCTCCTCCGACGAGAATTTCGCCACCCCGCCCCGGAGGTTGGCCAGGCGAGCGTAGGTGGCACTGTGCCCGACGGCGGCGGCAGCATTGGCGCTGTTAGGAAGCGCACCCCCCACCTTCGCGTGATAATCCTCGATCTCCCGCGCCCACCCCTGACCATCCCGACGTTTTCGCACCTTCCCTTCCAGCCGGGTACGCACTGCCTTGCCTGACGGCTCCGCATCATGTTTCGAGCGACCTGCCGAGCCCTCGGGGACGACACAATCGAACCAACCGTCCAACCTCCGAAGCGCGACGGATTCCTCCGCCGACAAACTCGCCCCACCGTTGCGGAGGTTCACGAAGTGAGCGTAGGTCGCTGCGTGACCAACGGCAGCAGCCGCCTTTTGACTATTGGGAAGCGCTCCCCCCACCTTCTCGTGATAATCCTCGATCTGCCGCGCCCACCCCTGACCATCATGCCGGTTGATCCTTTTCCTCTGCCGGACAGGCGACGACCCACCCGACAACACGGCCAGATAACCGGCGCGTCCCGCCGAACCCTCGGGGACAACGCAATCGACCCAGCCATTCAGACCCTGAAGGACCAGAGCCTCCTCCAAAGAGAATTTCGCCTTCCCTTTCCTGAGGCTCCTGCAGTGTTCGTAGGTGGCACTGTGACCGACAGCAGCGGCAGCTTTCCGACTGGTGGGCGGCGCGCCTACGACCTTCTCGTGATAGTCCTTGATCTTCGCCGCCCACCCCTGAGCCCTGCCCGCAGCAGGCGCGCCCGACGGCCCGGGGTCTGCTTCTCCACCCGGTCCGAACAGCACCTCGTCCATCGCGTCATCGAGGGGGTAGGCGTCCCATCCCTCGGCGGGAGGTAAGCCCTCCCACTGCGCCGGATCGGCCTCGTCGAGATCCATACCGGAAGCAGGCGACAGCCCAGCTCCGGCACCGACGTCCCGCCCCTCATTCCACCAGTCAGACATGTCCCCTCCACCCAGGTCGGCCGGTCCAGCACGACGTAGAGCGACCAGGGCAGGTTCAATCACCCGGCTGCGGGCTTGATCACCCATGACGTCGCCAGCGGGTCGAGCCTCACCACGATCGACCATGTCACGGACGAGCCCTACCTCCTGGATCCTCCCGGTGACTCGGGTACTGGTCCCGGGCAAGGACGACGAGGGAACAATCGACAGGGTGCAGGTGGTCAGAGCCCGGCTGCGGTGTCGTACCGGCGGCGCAGGTCGGCCATCTCCGACTCACCCAACGCCTCCGCCTGCGCCAGTTCCGCGTACCTGGCCGGGAACATCTCCCACAGGCGGTCGACGAACCGGACGTCCTCGGTCGCCTCGACCACCTGAATACCCGACGGCTCGGTCGACATGTCCATGATCAGCGGACCGACCAACTTGACCGCCACGTCCCAGGGACGCTTCTGCTCCGCGATACCGCAGAGGTGGAAGGCGTAGACCGTCTCCACGTCGGCGAGCGCGGTGACCTCGGCCGGCTCGTAGCCGTAGACGTGGACCCCGCAGACCACCGCCGGCTTCGTCTCCTCCCCCGTGGCCACCTGCCGGGGATCGTGGCCGGCGTGGTGGTGCTGCTCCGGGTCCGCCTGCTCCAGCGTCGTACGCATCCGCGCGATGATCTGCCCTCGCAGATCAACCTGCTCCGTCTCCGGGCCGGCCACATTGACCAGGACGACCACACCGGCCGATGCCAGCAGGATGGCCGCCACCCCTGCGAAGCGGTGCCGGTACCACCCCGCGAAACGTTCCCGAGAAAACATGATCGCTAATCACCTCGTCGCCGGTCCTGGTGCGTTGGCACCCGTCGTCGTGAAGGTGACCCGACGAGGCGGCACGTTCGCGCCCGTCCAAGCGGCGCGCTGCCGGCACTGCGATGCTCCCGAGGTTGCCGTTTCTCAGCGTGTTTGCCCCCACACTGCGGCGATGTGTGCCATTCCAGCATGGCCGGCCCGATCCGGCAACAGCCGGAGCCCTACCCGCCCTGGCCTACACTCCCTCGACTGAGTCGGCCGTTCGATCCGGGTTGCCCGGTTGTGTCTTCCGAGCTGCCTGGAACTGCGGGGTGCCTCGCCGCCCACCCGACCGCCACGACACGTTGCTGTAGCCGTCCCACCGCTCGTCGATCTCGGCCGCAGCCTGACCGTCGTCAGGCGTCACGCCGAAGTCACACCCGACGGCCGTCAACTGCATCCAGATCGCATTGGCGATGTCCGCGTACTGATCGGGACCGACACCGCGCAGGGTGACGACGATCGTCCGGTCGTCTCCGTTGTCGACGGCCATGTCAGGGCAGTCGCAGACCGGGGCAGCGGGCAGCGAGGTGCTCGCCGTGGTGGCGCATCCAGAACACCACGTCGAGCACCCGGATTCGCTGCACGGCCGGAGGCAGACCAACCTCGGCGTGCAACGCGTCGAGCCGTTCGACGAGAGTGCCGCCGTCCTCCTGCAGCTTGCCGTGCAGCCACTCCCAGAATCCGGCACCCGTCCGGTACGCGCAGCGGACCACCCGGTCGTACACCGGCACCAGCCTCGGACGCTTGCGGGCCAGCAGCTTTCCCGCCGTCACCCACCCGGTGTCGTCGGTGTGGCGCAACAACCTCCACGCCTCGACCGCGTGACCGCCGTCGGTGATCAGGCGAGTCGCCGCCTCCGTACCGAGGTCGACGTCGACCGGGATGCCGGACAGCTCCGCCGAGACCTGTTCGCCGAGCCGACCCTGGAGCAGGTCGAGAACCGTCCGGGGGTGGATCCGGACGCTGAGCAGCCCCACCGCGACCAGGTCCTCCGCCGTGACGACGTTCGCGGTCTCCGGGCGGTCGCCCCCGCCGCCGAGCAGCTCGAACTGACCGCCGGTGAAGGCGTCAGCGCCGGTGGCCAGGAAGTAACGGTTCAGGTCACGTGTCGACCGAAGGTCGTCCAGTACGGCCAGGATCTCGTTCAGCGACAGGGGCTTGCCCACGGGTCTCCTTTGTCGTCAGCGGGGTGGGGCAGGGGGCAGGAACGGGCTGGGTTGGCCGCTCCACGACACGTCCAGCGCTTCCCGGGCCCGGGTGCTGGCGACGAAGAGCAGGCACCGTTCCCGGAGCAGGTCGCTGTCGTGTTGCGCCTGGTCGACCTCGGGTGGGGTGATCTCCTTGGCGAACGGGACCGCCCGTGCGGTGGCCCCGACCACTGCCACACACCGGAACTCCAGGCCCTTCATCGCGTGCATGGTGGCCAGCCGTACGCCGTCGACGTCGGCCCCGGGCTGGTCACGGACCCGTACGGCGGGGATCCCGGCGGCGGTGAGGCCGCCGTACACGTCGGACAGGACGGTGTTGAACCGGGCGCAGACGGCGATCTCGCTGGCTGCGACACCCTGCTCGCGCCACTGGCGTACCCGCTCGACGAGGGCCGCGATCTCTGCCTGGCCGGTGGCGTACCCCTGGGTTCGGGGACGTCTGCCCCGCAGCAGCGACCGGTATCCGGTGAGGGAGTCCTCCCCCTCACCGGCGAGGTCCTCGACTGTCGAGTCGACGAGGACCTTCGTGGACCAGGTGAGGATCTCCTCGGTGCTGCGGTAGTTGATGCGCAACCGGCTGCTGCGTCCGGCGACCGAGATGCCGAGCGAGGTGAGTGACACCCGGGAGTCGTAGATGCGCTGGTGGGGGTCGCCGGTGATGAACAGGTCGTCCGGCCCGGCGACGACTGCGGCGCGCAGGACCCGCCACTGGGCCGGGTGCAGGTCCTGGGCCTCGTCCACCACGACGTGGTCGAACCGGTGGTCGGCGGAGCCGCCCTCGGCCAGCAGGTCCGCGGCCCGCGTACAGAGTTGCAGGTGGGTCAGGGTGCCGGCGGCGGTGAGGTCGGCGGTGAACATCTCCACCGCGTCCCACACCCGGTCCCGCTGCCGGGTCCCGAGGGCGGTGCCGCGACCCCGGCGGACCGCCGTCCGGTACGCCTCCCGGGTGCGGACGTCCTGGGCGAGGATGACGTGCCGGAACTCCTGGGCGAGGAACTGCTCGGGCCAGGGCAGGGTCAGCCGTCGGCACACCCGTCGCCAGACCTGCCGCTCGTCGGCGTCCCCGATCGGGGTGGGGACCCGCCCGGCCGAGGCCCGGAGCACCCGGTTGGCGTAGGCGTTGACGGTCGTCACCTCGACCCGGGCCAGCTTCGCCTCGTCGCCGAGCAGCAGTCCGAGGTGCTCCCGCAGCGTCCCGGCCAGAGCGTTCGTGTACGTGGTGAGCAGCACCCGGGCGTCGGCGGAGCGGGTCAGGAGGTGCTTGACCCGGTGCAGCGCCACCACCGTCTTGCCGGTGCCCGGGCCACCGGTGACCTGCGCCGGTCCCCGATACGACACCCGGTAGGCGACCCGCCGTTGGGTGGGGTGCAGGAACACCCGCCAGGCGGCGAAGGGCTTGTCCAGGATGTCGGCCAACTCGTCGGGCCGGGTGACCAGGGTGATCCGGCTCGCGGTGTTGCCGATCGCCACGGCGAGGCTCTCGCTCGGCTGTTCCGGGGCGTCGGCGGGCCGCCGTTCGGCCACCACGTCGCGGTAGACCTCGTCGGGTGAGAGGCCCTCGGCAAGGTACTGCAACACCTCGAACTGGTCTTCGGGCAGGAGCGTGCCGAAGGCTTCCAGCTGCGGCTTGTCGATGACGGTCCGGACGGCCCGCAGGACCTGCTCGTCGATGCCCAGGTGGCGCAGCACCGTGTCGGAGTGCCTGGCGAACAGCAGCGTCGGGGCCGTCGTGGCGGCCTTCTCCAACGTCGGGGTGAGCTGCTCGATGGCGACCACGTTGCGGACCTCCAAGGCCCGGGTGGCGGTGTTCACCGTGTAGAGCCGCTTCGCCGCCCACGTGTACGCGTCGTCGTGCGGCACCACGTTGATCAGCAGGAACGTGTCGCTGCCGTCGTCGGGGGCGAGCACGACACCACGCCAGAAGTCGTTGATCCGGATGGTCCGCATCCGGGGGTCCCGCGCGTTGTTCACCGACTCCAGGTGCAGCCCCTTGTCGGCGTGCAGCTCGGCGATGGTGAGCTGCTGGAACTTCGCCATCGCCTTGCGTACGCCCGCCCGGACGGGCTTCTCCAGGACGTCGTAGCTCTGCCAGAAGCTGTTGGCGAAGGCGAGCTGCGGCACGGGCGTGACCTCCGGGGCTGTTCGTCGGGGCGGGCGGATCTGTCAGGCCGGGTCGGCGTCGTCGGGGCCGTCGAGCTGCGCCCGGTCGTAGAACCACTTCAGGTGGTCGAGCAGGGCTTCCCGGGCGTCGGTGTCGGCGAGGACCGTCAACGGGAAACTCGGCCGGAGGGTGAGCTTGACGGCGTCGATCTGCACCCCGGGCAGCTGGTTCAGCCGTTGCCGCAGCTCCTCCCGCAGGGCCACGTCGTCGAAGGGCGTACGGATGCTGAGGTGTTGGAAGACCACCTCGACCCTGCCCCGTGGGTAGATCGCCAACGGCCAGATGTTGCCGAGTTCGTGTTCCCTGCCACGGGCGAAGAGGAAGCAGGAGGTCTCCGCGCCGTCGCCGTGGCCGAGTCGCCCGCCCATCGAGGTCCAGGCGTCGAGCACGACGGCGGTGGCGGTGGCGACCGCCGACCCCTGGGACGCGGTGAGCTGTTCCATGAACCGCGCGGCGTGGTCGACGTCGCCTCGGGCGCGCGATCGCGGCTCGGGAACCTCGGCCGGGGTCACCCCGGCGAGCTGCGCCAACTCCTCGACGGTGATCCGCTGGGCCGGGTCGGCCCGGCCGTGCTGGTCGAACGTCACGCCCTCGGCGCGCAGCACGTCACGGGGGTCGTCGTCACGGTCGGGTTCGAGCCACCGGAAGTTACCGGCGACGATCCCGCCGGCCTGGAGCACCCGGTGTGCGTTCAGGGTCGGATGGCCGGCCAGCCGGTTCCCCACCGGTTGCGGTGCCGTGCCGATCAGGGCGGCCAGGTCGCCGTACGTGGTCCACGAGCCGGCCGGCAGTTCGGCGAGGGCCTTCGCCAGCACGTCCCAGGCCACCTCGGACTGGGTGCCGGTATCCCCGGTGGGGCCAGGCCAGATCGTGACGATCCGTTCGGCGAGGGCCTCGGCCCGGGCCAGGATCGCTGTGAAGTCCCACCGCTGTCGGGACGCGACGTCCCGGCTCAGGTGGACACCGCTCGTGGCCAGGGCGGCCCGTTTCGCGGTGAACGGCTTGTTGCTCAGCTCCGAGTTGTAGCCGGTGAGGGTCAGGTTCCCCAGGGTGTGCACGAGCGCGTCGTGCCCCGCCTCGGTGGTCTCACCCTCCTCCAGGTCGGCGGCGAGCATCTGCTCCCATTCGGGGCTCAGGGTCTGCGGCAGGACGTGCTCGATGGTCAGCTTCTCCAGCGCCACCGGTTCCTTGCTGCCGTAGGACTCCTCCAGCCAGCGCAGGACCAGGCTCCGCTGACCGGCCCGCCCGTTGAGGTAGAACGGGATGGTGGGCACCAGGTCGCGCAGGTTCGCGTCGGTGGCCCAGTGCTTGCGGCCCGTCGACAGGTACCTGTGCACCGCCTCGTCGACAGGCAGGTCCCGGTCCATCTCGGTGACCACTGCGAGCAGGATGCGGTTGATGTTCATGGTGCTGCGGCCGATCAGCAGCCGCCGGACGAAGAAGCTCTCCAGGTACAGCATGGCGGAGGCGATCTGTTCGGAGGTCGCGGTGCCCCGGTCCCGTCGGTCGAGCAGGTGCAGCAGCACCGGGTAGACGGTGGTGGTGCCCCAGGCGTTCAGCCGTTCCAACCGTTGCCGTACGCCCGGGTCCTGCTCCTCTGCCGGGTGCAGGATCACCCGCAGGAGCGCCCCGAGCCGGCTGAACCGCTCCACCTCGGCTTCGACGTCGGCCTCGGTGCGCAGTCTGTCGAGGCGGGCCTGCTGGGTCGCGTACGTGTCGGTCTGTTTGATCTTCGGGTCGCGGTGGACCAGGTCGAGCCAGAAGAGCAGGACCAGCTCGGTCGGGGTGAACCGCTGCTGCAGGGGCCGCCAGAGCGACTCGTAGACGGCCTGCCCCCGGGTGGGCAGCCGCATGAAGATGTAGTTGCGCAGCAGGTCGGCCTGGGTGAGGGCCAGCCCGGTGTTGTTCAGCGACTCGAAGATCCGGTAGACGTTGTCACCGGGCCTGGCGGTGATCGCCACCAACGCCAGCCCGGTGATCACCGCGCTCTCGACCTGGTCGACGGCGATCGGCTCCTCACCGTCACCGACGGTCGTCAGGGCGTCGGCGAAGAACCGGTAGGCCCGACCCACCGCGTTGTCCCCGCCGACCTGCGGCGTCGACTTCACGCAGGCCACGTACGCGTCCCGGTCGGCCTGGGTGGGGACCAGCTTCAACCAGCGCTGCTCCTCGAACGGGTTGGTCAGGTACTGCTGGTCGAGCCGGAGCCGGTGCTTCGGCCCCTCGTGCTCGGCCCGGTGGTCCCGGATGGCGCAGAGCAGGATGGTCAGCGTGGTGAGCCGCTGCTGGCCGTCCACCACCAGGTACTCGGCGACGCCGACCGGGCCGGTGGCCGGGCTGGGCGCGAGCACCAGCGACCCGATGAAGTGGGTGGCGTCCGGGTGGTCGGCCCGGTCCCTGGCGAGCTGGCAGACGTCGTCCCAGATCCGGGCGAGCTGGAGCTCGGTCCACGAATAGGTCCGCTGGTAGAGCGGCACCAGGTACTGCCTGGTGCCCTCCAGCAGACCCTGCAACGTGGTCTCCGCAGCCGCGACCATCCCGGCCTCCGTCCTGTGTGGGTCTGCCCGTTGAGTCCGGTAAGCCAAACAGATCTTGGGTACGCCGAGCAACACACGAACGGTACGCAGTGCCACCGGTTGGTACCGATTCGACAGCCCCGACGGACGGATCCCGTGCGCCGTACCGACGGGCTTTTCACCTGCTCTTTCTCAGGTTTTGGTCCCCCTCGACAGGCAAGAGGCGGCTGCGCGGATCCGCCGTCGGCTTTCCGACACCCCTGATCCGACTCGCGGCCCCTGATCATCTGTACCTTGTGGATTCGATTCCGCCGAGCAGCAGCCGACCGGGCGCAGCGGCCTGGGCGATCGACCTCCAGACCCCACTGGTCCGCAAGAACATCGCCCGAGCCCGGCAGCGCAACCCCGAGGCGACACCGGCACAGGTGATCCGCAGTCTGGAGCGGATGTACGTCAGCGCGCTCGCCGGAACGGGTGCCGCGGTGGGGGGAGCCGCAGCGGCCCCCGGCGTCGGGACGGGAGTCGCGCTGGCGATGTCGGAGGGAGAAGCCCTCTCCTCACTGGAGTTGAGTGCCCTCTTCGCGCTCTCGGTCGCCGAGGTCCACGGGGTCCGCATCGACGAGATCGAACGCCGCCGCACGATCGTCCTGGGAATCATGCTCGGCGGGTCCGCCACCGAGACCATCAGCAACGTCGCACAGCGTACGGGCCAGCACTGGGGACGTCAGATCGTGTCCAGGGTGCCGGTCGAGACGTTGCGCCAGATCAACGCGATCCTGGGCAGACACTTCGTCACGAAGTACGGGACCAAGCAGGGGATCATCGTTCTCGGTCGCGTGGCCCCCTTCGGCATCGGCGCCGTGATCGGTGGGACCGCCAACGCCGCCCTCGCCGCCGTGGCGGTGCGGGCCAGTCGTCGGGCCTTCGGCGAACCTCCGACGTCTTGGCCGTGACGGCCCACCGGGTCAGGGCAGCACGGCGAGCCCGGGAAAGCCGTCGAAGTGCCGACGGTTCCGGGTGAGCAGCGGCGCTTCGTAGCGGATCGCTGTGGCACAGATCCACAGGTCGTTTGTCTGCGGGGCCTGTCCCAACGGGTGACCGGCGGACTGGGCTTGCGCCTTGAGACGCCCCCACAGCCGAGCCAGTTCCTGGTCGTAGGGGGCAACGACGTAACGACGTACGGCCTCTTCCAGGCCACGGACGCGCCGATCACCCCAGCGTGCCTTCGCGGCTCCGTAATGCAGCTCCGCGACGCTGGCAAAGCTGAGAATGGGCACCGAGCCGACCAACTGCTGTGCGAGGTGTTCGTCTGCTCCCTGCCAGATGACCGAGAAGGCGTCCGTGTCGACGAGAACCCGCTTCACTCGCCTTCGTCCTCACCTCTGGCCGAGCGCAGCGCCGCCAGAAAGTCACTCATGTCACCGATCGATTCGCCTCGCAGCTCCTCCACCGAACTGACCGGGGTGATTCCTTGTGCTTGAGCAAGGCTTTCCAGGCTTTTCGGCTCGGCAGTATCGATACGGCGGAGATTCGACAGGTGCAGAATATGGATGGTCACTCCGTTGGGCTCAAGCTCGGCGATGCCGTCCGCCATCACCATCTGGTCCATAGCATCCAGCACGGCGTTTCGTAGATCCGAGTCGAAGTCACACAAGATACTTCCCGCGTACGTGTCGACTCGACAGCGCAACGTCGCGGGAGAGAAATCACCCATGTGAAGCCGACCGACCACGGTCGACTCCTGAGCAATCTTCTCGAAGGATGTTCGGCGAACAGCCTTATGCAGGGCGTCGTCGATGACGAAGCGGGATCGATCAGCCTGTCGCAACTCGATTCTGGTGACGTTGCTGGTGCTGATGCCTCCGGTCAGGCTTCTGAGCTGGTTGAGCACCTGCGGACCGAAGTGCGGCGGGCGCACGTCGGGCTGCTCACGAAGGCTGTTCGTGCCCTCCTCCAGCGCCGTCAACGCCTGTTCCAGCACCCCTTCGTCGATCTGGAGTTGCCCTGTGCGCGCGATGTCCAGCACGGCCGAGCCCGCGCGGAACCCCACAAAGTCGAGCCGCACCGCGTCCACGATCTCCCGAGGTCGCCGACCAACCCCGGTGGTTTTGCCGGCGATACTCAGCGCCAACAACTCCAGGGTTGCCTGCAGCCCGCTGGCCAGTCGGGACAACTCAGCAAGCGGGAGCCGACCGCCTTCGGTAGCCGGACCGACCGCCCGCAAGGTCAGGTCGGCGACCTGCGAACCATCACTGATCATCGCCACCTCCTCCACGCTGCGTAACTCCGACCGCACCAGCGTACGCGTCTACCACCTTCCTGCAGCGGCACCACCGCTCGACGAGTTCCTCACCCGAACGGTGGCGCCCCTGGAACCTCCGACCGTGGGGTGAGATGCGCACGGACGGCCTCGGCCGGATCGGTCCCGGCGGCTCGGCCACCTCCAGGCCTGGCCGCTGGCAGAGCCGCGCACCAGACGGTTGCGCTTCGGGGCTCGGTTGGGGGCGGCATCGGGGGCTCGTTTGGGGGCGTCGCGAGTCGAGCCCTCAAACGAGCACTCCGTCACGAGCCTGTCAGGTTTCTGACCTGCGCGTACGGAGCGGCCGACAGGACCACGAGCAAGATCGAATCATCCAGACTCCCTACGGGATTCTCTCTCCACCAGGGTGACGCCTCGTACCCGCATCGCGTTTCCCGGCCTGCTGGCCAGCCACCCGTACATCACCGGCCCCGACGGACTGTCTCAACTCCTCGACGACCATCAGGTCCTCACCGCCGACCAGAGCCACCGCCTGCTCTTCGAGGCGCTGACAGCACTTGCACCGGCTCCTCGGCGAGGCAGTGCCCTGCTCCACCGCCACCCACACGACCATCCGACCGAGACGGTCTGGCTCCCAGACGGCACCACAACCCGGGTCCGGCTCGCCGCGCTGCCCAACGACCAGGCCCAGCCGGTAGCGGACAACCCCGACTTCGATGACGACGGGTTCTTCGTCGTCTGACACGTCCTGACAGCTACACCGCAGTTCCTGTCTACGCAGGCGAGAGCACGTGACAACCGACCGAACTGGTGCTGACGGGTCACCGCGCCACGTTGCAGCTGACTCTTCCTGCTCTCACCGCGCCGCTGCGGCTCGACCCGCTCAGACCGGTGCGCGAACCGGAAGAACAACTCCTCCAGTCCCGGCATCCCACGCCCCACTCACCTGCGCATCCGCTCAGCTCTGGTCGGGGCCGGCTTCCTTCAGGATCATCTCGATGAGGATCCTGGACTGGTCCGGGTCGAGGACGAGAGGGTCGAAGCTGGCCCAGGCCCGCTCGAACGTGGCCAGTTCCCTCGGCCCGTCGAGGTAGAGCGCGCCGACCGCCGACTCCTGGTACGCCACCGGCAGGGCAGGCGCGGCCCCGGCGCCGGGCGGGAAGTCGAGCAGGACGAACGACCCCGCAAGCACACCCGCACAGACCCCGGCCGCGAACGGCAGCACCCGGATCGACACGTGCGGCAGCAGCCCCACCTTCAGCAGGTGCCGAAGCTGATCCGCCCCGATCGCCGAGTCACCGGCCGCCCGCACCAACGCCGCCTCCGACAGGACCACCTCCACCTGCGGCGGCGCGGGCAGCGTCCGCCGGAGCAGAGACTGCCGGGCCAGCCGTGCCCCGACCACCCGGTCCCGCTCCCCGGCGGGCAGCCGTCCCTCGGCCCGCAGCGCGTACTCGGGGGTCTGGAACAGGGCGGGGATCAGTCCGTTCTGGTACTCACGGATGCGGCAAGCGTCGGCCTCCAGCCCGGCGTACACGTCGAACCAAGCCGGAAGCGGGCCACCGTAGGCATGCCACCAGCCCGTCGACCCGTCCTCCCCCGCCAGGGCCACCAGCCCGGCGGCCAGGTCGGGCGAGGCGTCGTACCGCTCGCACACGGCCCGGACGTCAGCACCCCGGGCCCGGCCGCCACCGCCCTCGATCCGGCACATCCTGCTGCGGCTCCACCCCAGAGCCTCGGCCGCCCCGTCCAGGGTCGCCCCCGACTCGGTCCGCAACTCCCGCAACGCCCGCCCCAACACCCGCCGGGGCACGCCCGACACCGCACCGTCCGTCATCGGTTCCGCCCTCCCCGCTGCTCCGGCACCACGTAGACCGCCGCGCCGTCACACCGCGACGACACCACCACATCGGGTACGCGGCCAGCCACCGTCGCCCGTCGCCAGCGCCCCGGCACGCCCCCGCCCGACACCACCTGCCCGGTCAGGTCCACCGACACCTCCCCCACCCGCAAGAACCACTTCCACCGCCCGGCCATGAGCCCTCCCCTACATCGACACCTGCTTGGTGAACAGGTGTGCAGTCTACACGCTCTAAGCATGTGATGAGTTCACATAGTCAATGTGCAAGCGTTCAGTTCGACTGCTCCTACCGTGACAGCGTGGGGAAGCTTCGACTGGTGGCGAGCCAGGAAATCCAGGAGATGCTCGGCGTCTCCCGTACGCGCGCCTACCAGATCACCAACTCGAAGTCCTTCCCGGACCCGGTGGCCGTACTCTCCGTCGGCCGGATCTGGCAGACCGAAGACGTCGAACGCTGGATCAAGGCCAACCGCCCAGACATCCAGGACACCGAAGAGTAGGCATCTCGGGTACACCCCGGGCCACCCTGCTTCTCATTCGTCTTCTGCCCTACGCGTCCGTCGGCCGCGCCGGACGGTCCTTGGTGGACAGCCGCTCGAATGCTCTCGCCTGGTGCAGGTAGGGCCCGAAGTCCGTCGGCGCCCAGTCCAGGCAGGCTCGCCAGTCGCACACCACCGGCCGGAAGGGGGTGCGGATCCGCAGGTAAGCCCCCCGGAAGATGCCCTGCTCCCGATGGGAGAGGAATACCTCCAGCCCCTGCCGTACGCCATCCTCGGTCAGCCCGAACGTGGTCGTCGGGTACTGGGTTGGTACTGGGTGAGGGTGCGCTTGAGGGTGTCGGCGGCGATGGTGGGCCTCATGAGCGGATCACCGAGGCATGCCATGCCAATCGCAAACTCGCTTGACCAGGCGATCAGGCACAGTAGAGGCTGAGTCGGCTACGCGACACCGTCAGCGATCTGCCTCGCCTACTCTTCGGCGGCCTGTAGGCGGCCGACGTGTGACAGGCACCTCGTCGAAGCCGAACGCATCGTCCGTGAAACTCTCAGCTGGAGCGAAAAGATCATGTCTGACGGACCGTCCCGACCCCGGCGTAAGCACCTGCTCGACGGCCGCCGGGTTCGAATCTCCGACCTGATCGACGCCGGCCGCCTCAAGCCAGGTGATGAGCTCTTCTTCCCCCAGCGCATCGGGGATCCGCCGCACCAGGCTGTGGTCACCGAAAGGGCCAGGCTCCGGCTACCCGACGGCCGTGAGTTCACTACTCCGTCCCGCGCCGCTGCCACCGTCGCCGGTAGGCGAGCGGTGGCCGGGTGGTCGGCCTGGCAGATAGGGCTCGGCGGTCCAACCCTGCACAAGCTTCGCCTTGAGCTGCTCCGGGAGGTAGCGAGCGAGGTGAGCACGGACGACGATACGCCGCTGGATGAGGCAGAGACGGTACGTCGCCGCTTCGCCGCGCTCGAAGCCGCTCGGGCCGAGGCGGAGTCAGGCGAGCCGAGGTCGATGGCTGTGCGGGAACTCATCGGTCTGTGGGGGTTGGAGGACCGGGACCGGGTCGCGACTGCACAAATCGATGCGGACCTGGCAAACCATGGCCTCGCCACCAGCCCTGACTTCCGCGCCGTCAGTCTCGACCGCACCGTCCGGATCATGACCCTGCCCGACAACGACGACGATGCTCCGAGCCCACCGGCGAGCGGAGGCACGTCAGGGACCGTCATCGCGGGGGCAGACGAAGAAAGTGTCGACATCGGACTCACGCTCGACAACCTCTTCACCCACAAGATGTCCCTGGTGTCGGTGTCGACCTCGGCCAGCTTCGAGGAAGCCATCACGCTGATGCAGATCAACGACTACTCGCAGGTCGCGGTACTGGCCAGTCCGGACACGCTGCACGGATCCGTGTCCTGGGAGTCAATCGCCGCTGCGAAACACCGGAAGCCGGATGCCACCTTTGCCGATGCCATCGACCGTCAGGCGCGTAACCGGGTCTTCGACTACGACACCCGACTACTCGACGTCTTGGCCACGCTGCAGAAACACGGCTTCATCTTTGTCCGGGACGACCAACGCAAGATCAACGGAATCTTGACGGCCGCCGACGTCGTCCGCAAGTACGACGAGACGGCCACACCGTTCTTCCTAATCGGCGAGATCGACCAAGAACTCCGACTTCTGATTAACAAAACGTTCGATGAGGACACCGTCCGCCAGGCCTGCCAACGGGAGAAGGCCAGTTTCAAGTCTCTCGACACCATGACGATCTACCAGTACCAGGCGGTGCTCAACGACGCCACGTGCTGGGCCCAGCTCGACTGGCCCCTCGACCGAGGCGTGTTCATCGCCCGCCTCGATGAGCTGCGCAAGGTACGCAACAACGTCATGCACTTCAACTCAGATCCGGTCAAACCCAACGATGTGATGAAGCTGCGCAACTTCCTGAACCTGGTCCGCAGATACAGCATCTGAATCCACCTCGTACCGACGGAGGCAGACTGTCCGCGCTGACGACTGAGTTGCGGGACGCGAACAGTCCGGTGTCCCGGTGGCTGTGGTCGACCTTTCCGCACCATCGGGAGGTGCAGGCCGATTGCCGGCGGATGGCCGGGACGGCTCGGGTTCTGCCCGACCCAGCGGGCCGGGCTGGAGCTGCTGGGCGAGCTGAGGGCACTCGACGTTGCCGCTCGCACGCTTGCACCGGTGGAGCCCGCCTAGTTCACCGACCGGTGTGACGAGTGGTCGACGAGGGTGTCGTACACGCTGGCCCTGCTGGTGGAGCTCTATCGGGCACCGCCTCCGACACCTCGCGCTGTCAGAGATACGACATGCGAGGTGAGCAGCGCACGCTTCCGGCACGTGGTCGGCGCTGACAGAATCGGGAGCGCGACCTCCACCAGCAGGGAGGCACGGTGGTCAACCGAACGTCGCCGTACGCGCTGCTTCTCGCTCCGGCCTATGACCACGACGTGTATCGCTCTGCCGAGAGTCTGGGGCTCCGTGCGGTGGCGGCGGTCCTTCGCAGGCTGGGCGCTGAGGTCCACGTCTTCGACGAATGCGCGGTACCCCCGCCGGAGGTGGTGCGTGGGCTCGCGTCCCACGCGACCCTGATCGGCCTGGGGGTTCTCTTCACCCGTCAGACGCCGGACGCGATGGATCTTGCGCGACGCCTGCGCCTCGATGCCCCCAAGGCACACTTCACGATCGGCGGCCAGGGGTTGCAGTTCCTGTGGGAAGAGGTCATGCGGGACTGTGCCGAGATCGATTCGGCGTGCATGAACGAGGGCGACGAGACGATCGCCGAGCTCTGGGACCGATTGGCGCGCGGTCAGGGTGATCACGGCATCAAGGGCCTGTGCACCCGGCTGGACGGCAAGGTGGTGTCGGCCGGGCCGAGACCACCGGTAGCGGCCCTCGACGATCTGCCGTACGCCTACCGTGACCCGTCCCCGACGGCCTACCGCGACGGGCATGCCACCGTCTCCACCAGCAGGGGCTGCGCGGCACACTGCACGTTCTGCCAGTCGGGCAACTACGGCAACCGGTACCACAGGTTGCCGAGATGGCGGCAGCGCAGCGCCCGATCGGTCATCGGCGAAGTCGTCCGCCTGCACGACGGCCACGGCGTGGATGCCGTCAGCTTCGTCGACGACGACTTTCTCGGCGGCGCGGGTCAGGGGCGTGATCGCGCCGTCGAGTTCGCCGACCGGCTGGCCGGCCTGCCGTTCCGGATCACCTTCTCGATCGAGTGCCGGGTCGACGAGATCGACGGGCCTCTGCTAGAACGTCTCCGCGGCGTGGGGCTGCGACACGTGCTCATCGGCATCGAATCGGCTACCGAGTCCGACATCCGGATCTTTGCGAAGAGGACGACCACCGAGCAGGTGGAGACCGCAGTGGCCCTGTTGCGCCGGCTGAACATCGACTTCTCGACCGGCTTCATCATGTTCCAGCCGCTGTCCACTCTCGCCGGGATCACCGACAACCTGGCGTTTCTCGCCCGAAACAGGCTCACCAGCTACAGCCGGCTCACCAACCGTCTGGAACTCTATCCCGGCGCGCTTCTGCTGCGATACTTCGAGCGACACGGCGTCAGGATGCAGACCGAGAAGTACCGTGTCTACTACGAGTTCACGGATCCGCTCGTGTCCCGTCTCTATGCCGCGATGCGGCAAGTCCTGGCCCCCTTCGCGGAGGTCGAGGCCGCGTGCGACACAGCGAAGTTCCGGGCCGCCCGCGGTCACGACGAGGCGTCGTTCGAGCACCTCGCCACGCTGCGCGACCGGTCCGATGAAATCGCAAATTGCTTGATCGATTATGCCCGTCGCTGCCTGGATCAGGTCTGCGAGAACGGGGTGGGCGCGTCGTTCGAGCACCTGACCGCAGCGGTGGCACGTGAGACATCGCGGATGCGACAGGAATGACAGTCGGATGACACGAAATGGAGGTGATCGGTCATGAAGCACGGTGGAGGTTGGGTCAACGGCAACGGCGGCGGCGGTTGATCGAGGTAGGAAGGCCATCCATCGAGAAGCGAGAGACGAGGGATTCCTTGAGCACCACGACGCGTGACTTCCTGTACGGGGGGATGTATCTCGCGGCCTGCCGATTCGCCAACGTCGACCGGTTCGTCGAGTGGGTCTCCGCCGAGCTCGACCTGGACGCCGCAGCCGATGCCGCCTCCGCCGCCGGGACGCTCCGTGCGGTGGCCGAGGTGTTGTCACCCGACGGACCAATCCAGGACGAGGAGACCGCCCTGCGGACGCTCCTGGCAGCCGACCTGCGGAAGGTTGCCGGTGTCCGGCTTCCAGGTGCCGACACTAACGTCCGGGACCGGATCGACGGGGCGGCCGGTGCCATCACGTCCATGCTCAAGGGCGCCGGCCTCGACCTGGGCGACGCGGACCTGCACGTGGTGGACGAGTTTCCGGCACCGTTCGACCAGTTCGGCTGGGCGGCGTTCGCACCGGACCGGGAGGACGAGGAGCGCTACGGCATCCCGACCGGGGTCTACTTCCGCCGCGACGGGCTGCGTCCGCTCTACAGCGAGGCGCTCTTCGCCCACGAGGTGATCCACACCGTGCCCGGCCGGGTCGATCCCGAGATCTACGCGATGGGCCTGGAGGAGGGCATCGCCGAGATCCTGGGGACCTGCTTCGCCGCCACGGCCGCCGTCCCGAGGCGCGCCTTGCGCAACATCCTGACGTACGGCCGCCACGGCGTCGAACGACCCAAGTTGTGGTCCCTCTACCGCGACCACACCCGGCAGGCGTTTCTGCTGTATCGGGAGTTCGGCATCGAGGGGCTCGTCGAACTCGCCCACCGGGGCCGCGCGAAGATCCACGAAGCGGAGGTGGCGGTCTTCGCCGGCACCTTCCGAAGCCTGGACCTGCCGCGCGGCAACTGGAACGAGGACACGACATGGTTGCTGGACTCCTTCTGCAACGGCTTCCTGCCCTCGCACGTGTTCACACCGCTTGAGGTCGTCCTCGTCGACCAGGTCGACGAGCAGCGGTCACTGAGCGAGGTGTGCCGGCGGGCGAACGTTCCGGAAGCTGTCGGTGTGCCGGTGCTGACACGACTGGGCAGCGAGTCCGCGCTGTTCGTGCGGGACGGTGAGAACATCGGCTACGCCAACGTGCGGCACTACCAGGCGATGGGCGAGGCAGCGGGCCAGCCGGTGATCAGGTACCTTCCGCCACCGTCAGCGGCAGCGCGGGGATGACACGTCCGGCGCAGTCCCGGCGGTCGCTCACCGGCGCGCTGTCGGACCTGTATCGCAGCCGGGGTCTGCTGCTCGGCTTCCTCGCCACCGCGCTCGGTCTGCTCTGCATCCTGGTCGCGTCGCCGGCCGACCCGACCATCACCACCGGCCCCGACGGGACGCTCACCATCTCGACTCCGGACACCCTGTGGTCGTCCCTGCGGATCTACGACGTCGGGGTGGCGGTCTTCCAGGCCGGCTTGACGATCACGATCTTCCAGGTCCTGCTCAACCAGGTCGCCGAGGACAGGTTCGTGGAGATGGTGCGCGGCGCGCTGGTCCAGCAGGAGGATGGCGTACGGACGGCGGTAGCCCAGTCGCTGGCAGCCGGCTCCCGGCTGGAGTCGTTGCGACTCGCCCCGGACGAGCTGGACCGGGTGATCGAGAACGCGGCCCGGCTGAGGAGCGGAAGCGCCGAGCTCGGGACCGTCATCTCTCGCAAGCTGCGCAGCAACGTGTTCGAGTCCGACGAGCGGTGGCGCAACCTCGTCGTCCGGGCCGAGATCTTCGGATTGGACGAGGCGAAGAGCAGCGGTCGCCAGCATGACTACTACGACGTCTTCCTCCAGTTCGGTTACCACACCACCGACGTCGCGCGGACCCGGTTCACGTTCAAGGTCGGCGGCTGGCAGGACGACTACGACCGGCTGCTACGCGCACGGGACATGGGCGTGGTCTGGCGACTGCCCTCGACCGGCGAGTTCGACGAGCGCTGGGACGAGGCGTTCACTCTGCTGAGCGTGAACTTCGGCGGCCAGCAGGTGCAGTTCCAGCGCAACGACGTCGAGCGGGAGTACGTCGCCTTTCCACCGGCCGAGGAGTTCGCCGACCGCTCGGACGTCTTCGTGCAGTACTCGTTCCGGGCCAAGGTGCTGGCCGACGGCAACCTGCTCAGCTTCGAGGTGCCCAAACCGACGTTCTCCGCGACGTACTCGATCAGCGTCTCGGTGCCGGACATCGCGCGGATCCGCGCGCTGGACTTCTTCGGCCTCACCCGGCCGGCCTCCGTGGAGTATGCGCCGAGCCTCCAGGACACCCGCTTCATCGCCATCTCGGTGGACGACTGGATCCTCCCCAAGGCCGGCGCGGCGGTCGTCTGGAAGCGCCGGTAGTACGTCAGAGCCCAGGCGAGCCGACTGCCTGACAGTGTGTCCGTCAACCCGAGCCATCTGCTTGTCATCCCGCGCTCGTTGGAAGAAGAGCAGCCGGTCCAGCGGAAACGGGCAGTGTGTCGAGGTCGCCGACCTAGGCCCCGCCATCGCGCTACGCGACAGCAAGAACCCAGATGGACCCGCCCTGATCTTCACCCCCGACCACTGGAGCATCTTCGTGGCCGGCACCAAGTCCACCCGCTTCACCCCTGCCTGACTGGAGGCATAGCGAGGCGTCAAGTAGGGCAGGGATGAGTAGTGGATCTTGTTTTCACCCACCAGTGAGTGCGCACGTAGCCAGCGATCGCGGCGGCGGCGCTGGTCAGGCTGATGATCCCATGGATGATCTTTTGCTGACGCGTTGTCCGTTCGAGACGTACACGTCGGGCTCTGACCGGAGGGCGTCCGGGTCGGAAGCGCACGTTTCTAAGAGTTGCCGCCGAATCGCAATGACCTCTGCACCAGGTCATTTACTCGGACAGTTGCGCCTGTCATGTCCGCGGAAAGAGCACACACTGCACCGACCGGCGTTGGGAGGGACTCCGCAAGACCGCTTGTCGTGCCCTTTTTCGCCACACCAGGAGCAAGTACGGGTCCTGCTCGCGCTCATCTCTATCCTTCGTGCTGTGAAAGCTCGCTACATGTACGGAGCCGAACGTAGCTGCGCTTGATCCCGCGCTTCTCGGACGTCACTTTATCTTGCACGGTTCGCGACCGATAGGTCCGGCGGCCTTTTATCTGAGACGACAGACCGGTCGCCGGTGCTGTCCTTTCCGTCGGGCGTAACGGCACCGCTCTCGTCGCCCGGATCGCCGACGATCGTCGAAGGAATCGGCGCGGTTGGTGATCAACGTAGGTCCGATCGTCGTACCTGGACAAGCAGGTCGGACACTTCCAGCGTCGTCGGGTCGTCCTGGCCACGCAGATGGCGCAGGTCGGCGAGCAGTTGATCCAGGGTTCGCTCCGCGTCGTCACGCTGACCGGAGCCGAGTTGCAGGAGGCCGATCTGGCGTCGCAGCTCGATCGTTCGGCTGTCGCCCTCGCCGAAGAGCCGCTGCTGGTCTCGCAACAGGTCGAGTAGTTCGTCCAGCGCTTCGGTGGGCTGTCCCGTCAGCGCGGTGCAGGTTGCGGCCTTCATACGGCAACGCAGCGCTGTCTCGTCGTCGTCCTGGCCGGTGAGGTCCGCCGCGAGCTGCCGGTACGCCGGTCCAGCGTTGCGGTAGTCGCCGCCGTCGAAGAGCGCGTCGGCCCAGGCCAGTCGGAGTTGCAACACGTCCGGGTCGTTGACTCCGGCCGTCCGGGTGGCGTTCTCGATGGCAGATTCGAGCAGGTCGGCCGCCTGGTTGTAGCGGGCTTGGGCGATGAGGCGGCGAGCTTCTTCACGAACCCGCAGACCGACCCGCCCGGGCATTGCCGCCGGTTGCGGCGACGGTTGCGCTCGGGCCGCTTGACGTGGACGTTCCGATCGGTGCCCCGTGGCGGGTGCCGGCCGGACCGGTGCAGGCCCTGTCTCCTGTCGAGCTGCGGGTTTCGCCGGTGCGGTGCCGCTGTTCGGGGGGTCGGCGAAGATCTGGTTGAGCACCGCGGCGTACATCCGGGTCGGGCTGGGCGTGGACGGCGGGTCGAGTGCGCCGGGCATCGGGCCGAGCGCGGTGCTCAGCGGCACCAGGCGACGGTAGACGGCGTGGGCGTCGGCAGGCCGGTCCTCGGGGCGTTTCTCCAGCAGTTGCAGTAGTAGCTCTTCCAACGCGGCGGGGACGTCGTCGCGCACGACCCGGATCGGCGTCGGCCGGTGGGCCACCTGTTTGCTCATGACGTCGTACGAGGTCGAACCGGTGAAGAGGCGCTTGCCGGTGAGCATCTCGTGCAGGGTGCAACCGAGTGCGTACAGGTCGGTTGCCGGACCGGTCATGTTCGCCTGGATCTGTTCGGGTGCCATGTACGCGGGGGTGCCGAGCGGCTGGCCGGTCACCGTGATCTTCGAGAAGTCGGGCTGGTCCGGTGCGACGGCGAGCCCGAAGTCGAGAACTTTCACCCCGCCGTCGGGTTCGAGCATGAGGTTGCTGGGTTTGAGGTCACGGTGCACCAGCGACTCGCGGTGTGCCACCGCCAGCACCGCGCAGACCTGGGCGCCGATGGCGCTGGCCCAGCCCACAGGGAGCGGACCGTGCTCCGCGACCAGGTCAGCGATGCTGATGCCGTGGACCTTCTGCATCACCAGGAACGGTTGGCCGTCGTGGGTTCCGACGTCGTACACGGCGGGAACCCCGGGGTGCTCCAGTCGGGCGGTGATCCGCGACTCGCGGACGAAGCGACGAACGTAGTCCTGATCTTCAGCGCCGTTCGGGAACCGGATGAACTTTACGGCGATCTCGCGGTCGAGCTTGATGTCCCGGCCGAGGTAGACCTCGCCCATGCCGCCCCGACCCACGGGCAGGTTCTCCAGCTCGTAGCGGCTGTTGATCAGCCTCCCCATCGTGCCAGCCCCTCCCCAGGGTGTCCCGTGTCGACGTCTGGAAGGCTAGCGGCCGGACCCCTTCGGCCGCAGACCCCCGTGGCCCAGGCCGTGGAACCCCTGTTCCACCAGCGTTTGTCCCCGTACGCCCACCTCCCGCAGCTTCTCCTCGACGGCGAAGAGGCGACGGAAGGCTTCCCCGTAGGCCCGCTGTTGGGCGAGGGGTAGCCGGGGGACCCGGACCCGCCGCAGGTCGGCCTGACCGGCGAGCGAAGCGCTGCCGGAGGCACCGGCACCTTGCCCGGCGCGTAGGAACCCGGCGAGAAAGTGCGCGTCGACCCGCTCCGGGTCAACGCGCAGCAGGTAGAGCCGGGGGCCGAGCAGGGCTCCTGCCTCGGTGACCACCCGCACCACGGGTGTCCGTGGTGCCAGCGGTGTCACCAGGTCGCTGGGTTGGAGAGTGACGCAGCCGTCGGTGCGATGTGCTCGGCCGGTGGGCGGGCGACCGTGTCTTACGTCCTTCGCCGTGAGCAGCAGTACGTCGCCGGCGTCACCGTCGGCCACGCCGACGGGGGCCTGCCGGAGCAGCAGGGCTCCGGTCCGGACTAGCTCACCGATCGTCGTCGTGGCGATGGCCTCGAAAGGATCGCCGGTGTTCAGGTCCGGCAGGTGCGACAGCAGCTCGGTGATCGAGTCCGTCAGGTGCTCGACGGCCGGCCGATACCCGCCTGAAGAGCCGGCTGCACTCGACCAGCGGTGTGGGCTGACGTCGACCTGGTCGTCGAGCAGGTCGATGATCGGCACGACCTGGCTTCCCGCAGGTGGCCGACCGGCCGTAGGTGCCTGATCGAGCAGCGTGGCGAAGACGCCCTCGACATCCGCCTCACCGACGAGAAGGTGGCTGACGCGTCGCCCTCCGTCGGGCCGTTGGAGCACCCAGAGGTCGACAGCGGCCGCACCCGGAACCGCCGGCGGCAGGCTGAGGACCGCGCGCAACGCACCGGCCCGCAGCAGGTTGCCCCGGATGCGCCGTCCCGAGCGCCGACTCGCCGCCGTCGCCGGCATCAGGATCGCCACCCGCCGTCCTGGCCGCACCTGCGTCAGGCAGTGCTGGACCCAGGCGAGTTCGGGCTCGGCCCGTGGTGGCAGGCCGTACGCCCAACGAGGGTCCTCCGCCACCTCGTCGTGTCCCCACGACGGGTCGCCGAAGGGTGGATCACAGACCACCGCGTCGAACTGGCCGGGAACCGCGCCGGCGTGCCGCAGGGAGTCGGCGGCCACGATCTGCGCCGAGGCACCGTGCAGCGTCAGTCGTACCGCGGCCAACCGGGCGGCGGTACGACTGACGTCCTGCCCGTGCAGGTCGACGGCACCGCCGTCCCGGGCGGCGGTCAGCAGCGATCCGATGCCGCACGCCGGGTCGAGCACCCGGCCGCCGGTCACGCCGGCGGCACGGACCAGAAGTTCGCCGTATGCCGCCGGTGTGCCGGTGTGCCGCCGTGAGTGGACCTCCAGGTAACGCTCGTGGAGGAAGTCGAAGACGGCCCGGTGTCCTTCCTGCCCGGCCACCTCGGCGGTGAGCCGGATGATCGCCACCCCGGCACGGTCCGGGTCGTCGACCACGAAGTCGGCGATCTCGGGCACCACCGCCCGGAGTGCGTCGGCGAGGTCGACGACCAGCACGGCGTCCGGCTGGTCGGCCAGGTGGCACCACCGTTCGGGGGCACGAGCGAGCATGATCAGGAGAGCGCCGACGTAGCCGAGCCGGTCGCCGAGGCGCATGTCCCCGGTCGCGCCACGCAACGCCTGCCACAGACGGTCCACCGGGCGTACCGTGAACGGTTTTCCGTGCCGGGTGAGCCACGCGGTGACGTCGGCGAGGGCGTACTGCGGGCTGGCCGAGCTGCCAGCGACCGGTTCGGGGAAGTCGGCGAAACGACGACGCCAGTTGCTGACGGCGGCCCGACCGACCTGGGCCAGTCGGGCGATGTCGCCGGCGGCGACGGTCGCCGCGACGGTGCCTGTCGAGTCCACCGCCACTTCAGCCCGCCGTGCCGAGTCGGGCCAGGACACCCCGGGTCTGCAGCTCCGCGATGTGCTCGGCGGCCCGCTGAGGTGCCGAGCCCCCGTGCACGAGCAGCCCGGCCTCGATGTTGCGGCTCGCCCCCGACTGGGTCAGGTTGGCGCTGGACACCAGGAGGGCTCTCCGGTCGGCGACGGCGATCTTGGCGTGCATCCGGGCCGGCTTCTCCGCCCGAAGCTCGGTCGGCCAGTGCCACAGGTCGATGCCGGGAACGTCGGCGAACGCGCTGGCCGGCTCGGCGCCCCGCAGCGCACCTGCCGCCCCGGCCAGCGTCTCCACCACCACGGTGACCGCCACTCCCCGCCCGGTGGCCTCCCTCAACGCCCGCACCAGTGGTGGGTACGGTCTCGCCGAGTAGCTCATCAGCAGCAGTTCGTGGCGTGCGGAGCGGACCAGGCCGGTGAGCACCTGCGCGGTGGCGCGGACCGGGACCGGATGGGTGCTCGGCCCGCTCCACACCGATTCGATCCGCACCGCCGTGGACCGTTGGGTGTGGCCGGCGGACAGGCCGCGCAGGTAGGCCGCCGCCTCCACATCCGGCAGTCCGGAGAGCCGCTGGGCGGCCAGGACCGCCGCTGCCGTCTCGGCGAATCCGGGCACCGGTACGGCGTGCCGGACCGCCTGCTCCGGCCAGTCGCCGCCGAGGCGGTCGGCCAACACTCGCAGGTGTGCCGGCCCGAGCCGGTGCACCGCGGCCTCAGCCGCCGCCTCGAACGCCGGATGCCAGGTCACGGCAGTTCGGGGAAGAGCGCCAACTCCGGGCCGTCGACCGGTACGACGAAGCGGCGGTCCAGGAACCGGTTGCCGCGTTCGCAGGTGGTCTCGGAGACGAAGAGGCAGACGTGGCAGGCGGCCCCGTGGAGGAACTCCGCCGGGTCGTGGGGCAGCCGCTCCGCGCAGAGCGGATCGGAGGAGCAGTGCATGGCGTCGGCGAGCGCCCGCCGGGTGAGGCGGAACAACGCCGCCGGCTCGGCCAACGACACCAGCCCGCCGAGGGTCCCCTCGGCGTCCGGCACCGCCGTGTAGATGAGGATGCCGGCCCGGTGGGGGTCCTGCTCGGTGGCGGAGTAGATCCGTTCCGACAGGCTCGCCGAGCTGTAGCCGCACTCCAGAGCGATGGTGCGGATCAGCAGGTGGGAGAGGGTGTGCAGGGCGATGAACCGCTCCCCCGGCCAGTGCCGCATCGGCTCGAATCCACCCCGGATCCGCCCCGAGTAGCGGCTGCGCCGGAACCGGGCGTACGCCTCCCGGTGGGTCTGCATGCTCTCGGTGTCGGTGACCCGGGCCGTCCACTCGGTGAGCAGGTCCTCCGGCAGGCGGAGGAAGATGCCCTCACCGCGGACCTCGCTGGCCGGCACCCAGTCCACCCTGGCCCTGGCCAGCGGGGCTCGGATGACCAGGTCCGGGTCCATCGGGTCGGGGGCGTCCAGTCGGGTGAAGCCGACCAGCGCCCGCACCTCGCGCAGCCGTTCGGCCTGGATGACGTCGGCGTAGACCTCCTTGAGCTGCGCCGGCACCCCGTCGGGGTCACGTCGGAGGGTGAAGTCGTCGGTGGCGGTCGGCAGCTGCGCGGCGGAGAAGATCTCCCACTCCGGGGTACGCAGATCCGGGTATCCCCGGTCGTCTTCGGATTCGGGGGTGTTTCGCTGCCGCTGGATCGCCGCCCAGACCTCCTGGTCGCTCCACCGGTCGAAGGCCTTCATCGCAGGCACGGCCACGCGGGCGAAAGCCACGAACGCGATGCTCTCCATCTGTTCGAAGGTCGACCAGTGGTCGACGACCTTCGCCTGGAGCTCGCTGGCGCCGGTGGGCGGCACGGCGAGCGCGGAGAGGGTCTGTGCGAACCACTGGTTGGAGGCGCCGATGACCAGCAGCTTCAGCTCCCCCGGGCACTCCCCCGACTCGAAGTCGCCCAGGTGTGCGCGGCGGCCCCGACACCGGGGCAGCTTGGCGGCACCCCGCTGACCCAGCACCTCCTTGAGGTTGCGCCGGGCCCCGCAGGGCATGCACCGGATCTCGACGTTCGCACCGAGGTTCCCGCCCCGGTCGTCCATCCGCAGCTTCGGGTGGGAGGCTTCCGGGCAGCCGGCGCCCTGGTGAGCGAACTCGGTATAGGGGAAGTCGTCGAGGTGCCCGGCGGTGCAGGCGAGCACGAACCGGGCCGCCACCGCCATGGGCCGCCGCCCGGACTTCTTCCGCGAGCAGGAGACGTGGAAGAACCGGGCCTCGTGCGGCTTACGGGGCTTGGAGTTCTCGAAGTCGAATGTGCTGCCCTCGACCGGTGCCAGCTCGTCGCAGGCGGTGCAGCGCAGCCAGCCGGGGAAGGGTGTGATCGGCACCCCGATCTTCGCCGCCGGGCTGTTCGGCTCGTCGGCACCCTCCACCCACGGTGCCGGCCTGAGCTGCTCGATCGCCGGGTCGTTGAGGAACTTGCGCACCTCGGCGAGGAGCCGATTCTCGACGATGGGCGTGAACTCGGGTACCAGTTTGTGGTCCCAGTCGTCGAGGCCACGGACCAGGACCGAGAAGTTGGGCAGGTCGACGACCGCGCCGACCCCGGTGGTGAACATCAGGTGGCTGGGGCGCACCGAGCCGACCCGTCGGAAGAACTTGCCCGCCATCACTTGCCCTTCCCGGTCAGCGTCGACTCGCCCAACTCGTCCCCGTCCGGCAGGTCCTCGTCCCGGGCCTCCTCGCCGGGCGGGCCGAACGACCACGGTGGCGCACCGTACAACGGGTCGAAGAGCTTGCCCCCGGCGGGCAGCACCAGGTTGATCTCGTTTTCGGTCTCGCGCATCGACTGCCCGACCGTCAGGTCGTCCCACCGGTCGCTGCCGGCCCGCTGCAGCAGGCCGGTGAGCTGCTGCTGTTTGAACGATCCCTTGTCGTAGCCGAGCCGGGTGAGCCCGGTCCGGCGCTTCTCCCACAGGTCACGCAGCCGGTTGATCCGCTGGGACAGGTACTCGCGGCCCCGCTCGCCGCCGATCGCCTCGGCGCGGTCGAGAAAACGGTCGACGATCCGTTGCACCTGCGGCCCGTCGAGCGGGACGTCGTGGGCGTCGGTGTTGCGGGAGAAGGTCTCCTCCGCGTTGCGCACCGCCGCGACCAGGGTCGCGGTGGTCCCCCGGTCCAGCGCCCGCCGGGTGTACGGGGTGACCGACAGCGCCTCCACCTGCCGGTAGAAGGTGGCGTGGTAGTACTCGAAGTCCTCGTAGTGGGCGAGGTCGCGGGGGCGGGTCCAGTTGTAGAGGGTGACCACGAGGCCGGGCCGGCGGGCGTCCCGACCGACCCGGGAGGATGCCTGGATGTACTCGGCGGTGTTCTTCGGCTGGCCGGTGACCACCATCAGCCCGAACCGGGACACGTCCACGCCGACCTGAAGCATCGAGGTGGCGAGCACCGCGTCGACGGGCAGCCGGCCGTCGTGCTGCCGCTTGTAGAAGCGGTCGGTGACCGGGTGCAGCTTCAGCCGCGGGTTGGAGGCGGTCTTGGCCTTCTGCGCCTCCCGCATGTCGGCGAAGATGGCCTTGCGCCGGGCGGTCGTGTCGAGCTCCGGGTCGAAGCCGATCTCCAGCCGCTTGAGCACGTCACTGATGTCGGCCGAGGAGATCCGCGAGGTCAACTCCTGCACGTTGAGCGTCAGCGGCCCGACCAGCCGGTCCGACAGTCCCTTGCGCCGCCCGTGGCTGCGGACCCGGGTGGTGACGTCGTCGTCCATCAGCCGCCGCATGCCGGCAAGCTCCCGCGTCGCGCTGAAGTAGCCGACGTTCGTCAGGTACGGGTCGGCGGGCGAGCCGTACCGGTCGAAGAGGGTCTGACCGGCGATGAGCAGGATCTCGGCGACCCGGATCTCGGCGGACTTCATCCGCACCCCGTGTGCGCAGATGCCGAGGTAACGCCGGCCCGGATTGTCGACGGTGACCGGCACCTGCTCACTGAAGAAGGTGTCGGTGATGTCGACGACCGGCGGCGGGAAGACCGCCAGGTCCCGGCCGAAGACGCCGAGCACCTGCTCCCGGGCGCGCTTGGTGGTGGCCGTCGAGGCGACGATCTTCGGTCCGGTCTTGCCGCCGCCGGGCAGCGGCCAGGTGCAGAGCTCGTCGACGGCCGCCTCGAAGAGCCCGACGACGGTGCCGAGCGCTCCGGAGATCAGGTGCAGCTCGTCCTGGATGATCAGATCCGGTGGGCGCAGCCGCACCACCGGCTGACTGGTGACCGCCGGCAGGCTGCCCTTCTTGTTGTGTCGGGCACCGCAGTTGACCCGCCCGTCGAGGTCGTCGTGCCGGTACCCGTGCCGGGGGCAGAGCTGCCGGACCCGACCGAAGAGCAGCCCGGCGTAGCCGCGCCAGGGCAGCTGGGCCAGCTTGTCGACGGTGGCGATGACCAGGCTGGGGGCGTACCGGTAGATCTCCTCGTCGACGGTGAGGATCGGCAGACCCTCCTTGCTGCGGGTGCGGGAGAACGGGCAGGCGTCGGCCCCCTCGCCCTCGGCGCAGAAGAGCAGGATCCGGCGACGGTCGTCCTTGGGGTCGAGGTCCTGCTCGGCGCGGAGCTTCGCCCCGCACCACGGGCAGCTCAACGTCTGCAGGACGTTCGTGTACTTGCCGTGCCCGGTCTCCCTGGCCTCGGCGATCTGCTGGGCGGCCTCGTCGTACCAGTTCGGGGAGACACCGCCGCCGACCCACAGGCCGATCCGGAACGGCTCACTGCCCCAGGTCGCCTCGTCGCGTAGCCGCAGCACCTCGGCGGCGCAGACCAGCGCGGCGGCCCGCTGGAACTGCTGGGCGGTGAGCAGCCGCAGGGTGTACCGCATCAGCACCGCCACGCCGGCGTCACCGCTGCGGGCGTCCACACCGGTGCCGACCACCCCCTGGAGGCGGCGGATGGCGAAGGTGTAGGCGGTCAACCCCAGGTAGGCCTCGGTCTTGCCGCCACCGGTGGGGAAGAAGAGCAGGTCCACCGTGGCCTGCGGGTCAGTGGCCCGTTCCGGGTGCGCCGGGTCGGTCAGCGACGGCAGGTTGAGCAGCACGAACGCGAGCTGGAACGGCCGCCAGGACGCGGCGGCCACACCGCGCGCGTCGATCTCGGCCTTGGCTTCCAGGTACGACAGACCCTTCTCCTCGCGCAGCCGGGCCACGTCGCTGTGCCGGCGCTGCAACGCCATGGCCTGATTGGCGAAGCGGAACGCGGCGATCGCCTCGGCGTGCCGGGACGCCTCCGGGTTGGTCAGCAGCGCGATGCCGGCGCGGATCCTGGTGGCGACCTGACCGGCGGTGAAGACGGCCGTCTCGGCGGCCGGGCGCAGCGGCTCGGGCAGCCCGGGGATCTTCGCTTCCTCGTCGTCGAGCCATGCCTCGTACCCGTCGGCGAGCACCGCCAGACCGGTGCGGAGCCGGTCGATGTCGGCGGCGGCCAGGGCGTCCATGGACAGCTCGACACCGGCGAGTGGTGTCCCCTCGCCCACCGGGGCGACGGTCGCGGGCACGTTGTAGGTGGGCAGCCAGGTGGTGAAGAGTTTGTACGCGCACCGTTCCCCGTCGCGGACCCACGGGTGCACAGCCACGTTGCGCCCGGCGGCGTAGCGGCGCTGCGCCCGGTAGAGCAGCCGCAGGTGCGTCTCCTCCTGGTCGTCGCTGAGCCCCTTCACTCCGTCCAGCGGGTCGTCGATGGGCAGGAAGACCGACGCGTTCCCCTCCGTGGCGGTCACCGTCAACGACGACTGGAACAGCCAGGCGGTGTCGGCGTTCGTCGCCGGCTCCACCTGCGTGTTGATCAGCGCGAGTTGCACCACCCGCCGACCGTCGCGCGGGCGCACCTCGACCGCGAGATGCACCCCCGGCGCGTCCGCGTCGGCCACCGTCAACGGAATCCGGTACGACGTCTCACCGTCGAGCCGGACCTCCTTCGGGTACGACACCGGCTCCCGATACCAGATCCGCTTCGAACGGCCCTTCTCCTCCTCGGTGATCCGCAGGTCGTAGCGGCCCCACTCGGCGGTCACCGCCAGCACGTCGGTGTCGTCGGCGACGGCGAAGGAGAGCCCCATCGAGGAAGCCCACATCTTGCCCAGATTCAGCGGGGTGACCACCTCGGGCAGCTCCGCCTCGCTGCCGTCCCCGCCCTGCACGGCGGCGTCGATGTCCTGCACCTCGGCCGAGTCGGCCTGCGCTCCGCGCGGCCGCTGCTTCGGACCGAGCATGCCGACCAGGTACCGCTCCCGGGGGCCCATCGCCCCGGGCGGGAACTCCTCGTCCTCACCGCCCCACGGCCCGAGCAGGTCCCGCCCGATCAGCTCCTCCAACTCGTCGCGCACCTGATACGAGGTCGCTTCGGTGAAGCTCTGCGGCTGGTCCAGCGCAGGGGTCTCGGCTCCCTCACCGCCGGAGAACTCGAGCGACTGCTGCTCACCTCGGGGATGTGGGAAGAGCCCGCCCTGAGCATCGACCTTCACTGCGGCCTCCTCGGCTTCGGAATGTGTAGCTTGCAGCACTCGGCGGCGTCGTCCCGCAACTGGTTCCACGACCGGTTACGACCGACTGGCTGGTCGAGGCGGTTCAGCGCCGCCGCTTTGGCCAGCACGTCCGGCGCGTCTGACTCCCGGTAACGCCGACCGCCGGCACCACCGACGTTCCGCTTGAGGATCTCCTTCGGGTCGGGCAGCGTGCCGGTGTCCCGATTGCGGTACTGCCTGGGCACGTTCCAGCTGGATACCGTGCCGGTCAGGGCCTCGGGGAAGAGCAGCAGCCACGCCTCCACCTCGGCCACCGACAGCACATAGTGCGCGCTGTCGACCTCGGTCCGCAGCGCCGCCTGAACGCGCTGCTGGGCTTCGACGTACTCGTCACCGTCGGTGCGGTCGAAGTCCTCCTGGACGAAGAGGCAGGCCAGCTCGGCCCGTTCCAGTGCCGCCCTGGCTCGGGCCCGGCGGGTGAGGGTACGCACCCGGGAGATCAACTCGCCGTGACTCTTGGCCCGGTGCAGCCGCACCGAGTCGTTGATCTCCACCAGCCGTCCCCGCATCGTCGGGCAGAGCTTCTCCAGAACGACCCGCAGGCATTCGCGGTCGTTGCGGTCCTCGCCGGCCAACACCACCACCGGCCGTTTGGCGGCCCGCACCGCCGTTCCTCCCCGACGGGTCACAGATCACCACCAAGGGCGCCCGAGAACCAGAGATCGCCGAGGGGCAGGCCCTCGCTGGCCGTCACAATGTCGTCGATCCGCCCGGCGGAGATCGCCGGTATCGCCGACGACCCGTCGTCACGCCGCTCACACACCACCAGTTCCTCCGGATTCAGCCGGTCCGCAAGTGCCGGGGAGTGCGTGGCGATGAGGAACTGGGTCCGCTCGCTCGCCTCCCGCAGCCGTTCCACCAGAAGTTCGAGCGCCTGCGGATGCAACCCGTGGTCGATCTCCTCGACGCAGGTCAGGGCGGGCGGGTGCGGATCGTAGAGCAGCGCCAGCAGGCCGAGTAGACGGATCGTGCCGTACGAGGCGTCGGCGAGCTGGGTGGACCGCCGGAGCCCTCGTTCCTGCAGGACCACGACAACCTCCCGGCCAGCACCCGAGGGATAGTCGAAGTCGATGCCGGTCAACTGCGGCAGCACCTCCATAGCGTCCTCGACGAGCCGTTGCCAGGCGTCGTCGTCCTGGCTGCGCAGCGCCAGCAGGAAACCGGCCAGGTTGGCGGCACCGTCGTCGAGAACCTCGGAGCGCGCCGCCCGGGGAAAGCGCGACGGTAGCCGGGCCGAGTCCACCCGGACGTCGAAGACCCGGAACGAGGCGAGCCGCTGGGCCACGGTCGACACCTCGACCCCACCCCGGTCGTCGGAAAGCCGAGGAAGGGTGGAGAGGCCACTGCTCAGCGCGTTGATGCCGATCTCCCGCTCGCCGCCGTCACGGCCGGTGTCCTTGACGTGGACCTTCTGGCCGCTGATGGTGATCCGCCGCCCCCGGCCCTGGGTGCGTTTGAACTGGAAAGATTCCTTGCGGGCCAGCCCTCGTCGCAACCGGGAGACCCGAAGCAGGTACTCATCGGCCGCACTGCGGCTGCTGTGGGTGGTCCACGTCGCCGTCAGCTTGATCTGGAGGTGGGTGGGCGGCCTCTCACCACCCCAGAAGGCCACCTCCTCGAAGCCGCCGCGCAGGTCGAGCGCGGGTTGCAGGTCGGTGCCGATGACGTCGGCCAGGAATCGGAACACGTCGAGCACGTTGCTCTTGCCGGCACCGTTGGGGCCGACGAGCACGTTGAGCGGACGCAACGGCAGCGAGATCCTCCGCAGGCTACGGAAGTTCTCCACCTCGATCGCGAGAAGTCGCTTCTTCATGGAACTCACCCCCTCTGCGTCATTGTTCAGAACCGGCCGCCGTCCGCGAGGGACCTGCCCCGGCCCGTCGCGGTCTTCAGGCCACGACCTGGCGGAGAAGTTCCGCTATTCCGGCCACGAGCGCACCACCGACGACGAGGACGGCGACGCATCCACTCTTCGCCGGGCCACCGGCCATAGCCGGGGTTCGACTGCTCCGCTGTCCGGCCGGGACGGTGATCACCACGTCGGCGAAGTCCTCGTCGTCGTAGCGGGCCACGAACTGGTCGTGGTATTCGGCGTCGGTCAGCTCGCGTGGCCGCCAGTACTCGTGCCACTCGGGCCGGCGAGGTGCACTGGCGGCTGCCCGCTCCGCGCTGATCTGGGAGGCGATCTGCTCCCCGTCACGGTCGACGAAGAGCCCGTTGGGCTTGTCGACCTCCGCCGCCAGGAGCTTGCGGGCCTGCTCGGGCGAGCGGACGTCGACTGCCAGCGCGAGAGCCTTGGCGATCCGTGGGTCGGTCTCCGGGACGTCGTCGTTGACGACGAGCCGCACGGTCTTGGTCAGGTTGACCGCGACCTTCGCTCCATGTTCGACGGCGTAGTCGAGCAGCTCGGTCAGGGCCGGCGAGTCACCGACCGGCAGCAACCGCCACCCCTTCAACGGCCCGTTGCCTTTGGCCCGGTTCGCTGCGGCGGCCTCCTCCAGGTCGCTGATCAGGTGCGAGGCGGCAAGTTCCTTCCCGGCCCGCTGCAGCTCCCGCAGCTCGACGGGGGTGACAACACCGTCCGCTTCGGCGCGGGCCCGCGCATCGGCGAGAAACTCCTCGTGCACCTGACGGGCGGTGGTCTGGGTCAGGCCGGCCCGCGCTGCGGCGACCGCCAACTGGTTGGCCTCCTCGCTGACGATCTTGCCGTCGGCGAGGGCGTGGCCGAGCAGCGCCCGGTAGTCACGCAGCCCGTCGGGGCGGGGCTGCGGTGGGTGCGCCATCAGCGGCAGCCGCGCCGTCAGGGTGCCGAGCCACCCGACGGTCCCTCTCCGCAGCCCGGTGGCCCGGGGAACGATCGGGCCACCGCGCGGCAGGTTGGTGGGCAGCGGCACCGGCGCCGGGCCGACCCAGGTCAGCGGCTGTGGTGCCTCGGCGATCAGCTTGGCGAGGGTGGCGGCGAGCGCCCGCGCGTCACCGAGCGCCGAATGCCGCGCGTCGAGCCACTCGCCGGTGATGAGGTGACTGACGTTCTCCAGCTTGTAGCCCCACCGGTCGAGCTGTCGGCGAGCGGTGACCAGGGTGCAGAGCCCAGGGACTCCCCGAAGGTTGATTCCGAGCCGCCCGAACTCGGCTGCCAGGAACTTCTCCTCGTAGTCCAGGTTGTGGCTGACCACCACTGCGTCCGCCAGGTACGCCGACACGTCTCCGGCGATGTCGGCGAAGGTGGGGGCGGTCCGGACGTCGGCGATCGTGATCCCGTGGTACTCGCTGTTGTTGATCCGCTGCTTCTCGGGGTTGACCAGGGTCGAGTACTCGTCCAGGACGACACCGTCCCCGCGCATCCGGACGATGCCCAGCTCGCAGACCCGCGAGCCTCGGCCCGGCTCCAGGCCGGTGGTCTCCAGGTCGAGCACGGCGAACGTCAACGCACGCGGGTCGACGCCGCGCTGACGGGTGAGCTGCCCACGCGTGAACACGTTGGGCCTCCACTTCGGGGGATGAAAAGGGGGTCAGAACAGGGTGGCGGCGTCGCCCTTGGGGCGGTTGACCTTCTTCTTGTCGTGCAGGCCCTTGGCGATCTCTTCGGCGTAGCGCTCGTGGTTGAGCTCCAGCAGCCGGTCGAGGACTTCCCGCTGCACATCGGGACCGATCGTGTACCGCACATATGCGCCGGCCGTGTGGAACCCGTGGTCCAGCCCCTGCTCGACCAGGTCGTCCCACCCGTAGGCTCGGCAGACCGCCACATCGATCTCCCGATGAATCCGCCGCAACTCCACGATGTCCTCGTCCCGGCAGGCCGCATCGAAAACCAGCTTGTACGTCGCCGTCAGCCCAGCCTGCCGACTCAGCATTACATCCCGACGGTAGGTGTCGAGCCGCTCACCCAGCTTTCGCAGGTCGGACGTCAGCTCCGGCAATGCAAGGGTCTCAAACACGTCCGATGGGGTGTAGCGGAGGTCCGCCTTCATTGAGGATGCCCGGCTGGCCGCCCACCAGTAGTGCGGCGAACTCGACAACAACGCAAACATTCCCGTGTCGTCCGTCGCAAAAATTCCCAGCGCGTGCGAAAAAACCTGGCGGGTCGGCACCATCACCGGCATGACCGTCTTGCTCACAAGCGTGATCACGACGACTCGCTCGAAACCTGCGATAGCGCGAAGCATGTTTGACCGCCGCCGCCAATACTGCCACCACGGCGCTTTCCTGACTGCTGCGCTACTCGAAGCGCGTTCAGGTTTTACCAGGCGACTTACACGATCGAAGACGTCCGAGTAGGTTCTTGCCTGATCCTCGTTCCAGTCGTGGAAGTTGATGACCCATCGGCTTGCCGAGCAGTCTGGGCGGGAATTGAGGTCTTTCCCATTTACGTAAGGAGAGAGAACGTCGCGGTTGCGCCCGTCCTTGGCGATCAGCGCGACGGATTCCTCCGACTCCACGGTGAAGCCGAGCCCCAGAACGTACGAGCCGATGAACGACATGTCTACGTTGCGCTCCAGGCGGTAAGGGTTGCCGGTAACTCTCTTTTCGGGGTCGAGGGAGGGCGTCACCCCAGTGACCACAATGCCATCGGCACGCCGCTCAGCGGTGGGACCCAGGTCGGCCCTGCTGGTCCAGACGGCGCAGAATTCCAGGGCCGCTGACTGAGAAGGCCACGGGCGACTCTTAATGGCTTGCCGGATGGTCGCACCACCTGCGACCACTTGGTCGAGGCCCACCTCCCGGGTGTCACCCTGGGCGAGGGTGTTGGTGGCGATCAATCCGGTCTGACCATCCGAGTTGAGCAGGTCGTGCGCCCGCAGCAGGAAGTAGGCGACCAGATCCGCGTGTCCCTTCACCCCCCGCCCGACTCGGGCAACGAGGTACTCCCTATACGCCGAACCCATGGGGCCGCTGATCTTCTTGCCTCCAAGGAACGGCGGGTTGCCGATGATGGCGTCGAACCCGTCTTGCTCAAAGACCTCGGGAAACTCCAGAGACCAGTGCAGCGGCTTCCGGTCGAAGTTCCCGGCCGGTTGGTCGAACGCCAACCACTCTTGTGCCTTTCCTCGGAGCTCGTCTAGGCCTCCGCTCTTGACCAACCGCTGGGTCAACGCGCCGACCTTTTCGGCGATGGCAACCGGATCCTGGCCTCGTTTCATTGAGGCCAGCGATGCCCCGACCACCAGGTCGGCGTAGGACTGGGCACGGGTTCGGACCTCCTTTGCCTCCGCGAGGAGCCGGTGCTTCTCCGCCAGGGCGTCCGGCCCATCGGGCAGCTGAGTGATCTGCCGCCGCAGGTCCCGGGACTCGGCGATTTCCCGCTCCAGCCGGAGGTCCCGGACGTTCTTGCCTGGCAGGGTCGTGACGTTGCCGAGGCCGAGGAGGGAGTCACCGGCCGCGAGACGGTCGTCGAGGAAGGTGAAGGGGCGTTGGGGGTCCATCGAGACCAGCCAGAGGGAGAGCTTGCCCATCTCCACGGCCATCGGGTTGATGTCCACCCCGTACAGGCAGTGCTCGATGATCTGTCGCCGGGCCTCGATGACGAGGGGGTCGTCGTCGGCGTCCACCGCGCGGTCGGTGTGCAGCTCGGCATACCTGGCGGCCTTCTCGTTGCCCTCCCGGGCCCAGGCCGAGAGGAGGTGTCCCGCGAGGTAGCGGGCTGCGGCCACCAGAAACGCCGCCGAGCCCATGGCGATGTCGGCGACCTTGAGGGCGAGGATCTCGTCGGCGGACTTCTTGACCCACTGGGTAGTATCCGCCGTCTGCAGCGGCCCCACCTTGTAGACGAGCGGCTCCAGAGCTCCCTCCACCACCTCTTCAGCAAGTTTCCGGGGGGTGTAGTGGGTGCCGGTGTTGCGGCGTAGGGCCGACTCGGTGACGAAGAGGGCGCCGGGGAGGATCACCACGGGAAGGCCGCGCAGGTCGTCGCGGATGAGGCCGTGGAACGGCAACAGCCGCTCGGCGAGCTGGTAATCGTTGCCGTTGACCGCGAGCAGCTTCTTACGGACCTCCTCGCGCTCCACCCCGTCGAGCGGGACGAGCTTCTTGGTCAGCGCCGCCACCGAGCCGATCTTGGAAGTCTTGTACGTCTCGGCGAGCGCCTTGGCCAACGCCGCTGGCTCGGAGTGCCGGCCGCGTATCGACTCCAGGGCGGTGAGGGCGACCTCCTCCTCGATGCCCTCCCCGCCGATCAGGCCAAGGGTGACGCCCTCGGCGCGGAAGCCTTCGAAGGAGAGCAGGCCTTCGTAGACGTACCCGATCTGTTCGACGTCGAGGGCGCGGAAGCTGACCGTGCGGTTCTCCTTGGACCGGCCCTTGCCGACCTGGACCCGTTGCACCGAGCGGAGCATGTGCAGGACGGTCCGGTCGTCGATGGTGAGCGGCAGCCAGTCGTACTGCTCGGGATTGAAGAGGGAGCCCTGGTGGCCGTGCAGCTTGAGGCGGGGGTGGTCGACGCCGTCGTGGACGGCGTTGAAGACGGCGAGGAGCCGGTGCCAGGCGGCGGAGGTGTGCTCCAGGTCCTCTTCGGAGCCCTGCTTGACCTGCTGCTCCAGCTCCTCGCGGAGCCGGCCGGCGGAGTACGCCGTCGAGTACAGCTCGTTGTCGGCGGGGAGCAGGCGACGCTCCTCGGCGAAGAGCAGGAAGACGATCCGCATCATCACCGCGACCGAGCCCCGGTACACCTCGTGGGCGTCGACGTGGGCGAGGCCGCGTCCGCCGGTCTCCCGGTCGCGGACGTCGATCCGGCCGATGGCGGCGACGAGGAGTTCGACGGCCCGGCGGACGTTGACGCCGAGCGCCTCGGTGATCTCCTCCTGGCTGTTGAGGCTGTCCCGCAGCAGCGGGACGAGTCGTTCGTCGTCGGGGACGCCGAAGAATCGGCGGCGGGCCAGCAGCGACACGAAGGCGCGGACCACGTCCCGTTCGGCCGCCTCCGGCCAGGAGACGGCGTCGAAGGTGGCGGTGGTGGTGACACCGCCGCGTGGTGCCCAGACCAGGGTCCACCATCGGCCGTCGGTGGCCAGGCCCAGTTCGACGTTGTGGTGCCGGCAGAGGGTGGCGAGCCGGTCGGCGGGGGTAGCCGCCCAGGTGGAGTCCTTGATCCGCGCGGTCGGTTGCTGGCCGGGCGGGCAGGTCAGCCCGAGCAGCCGTACGCTGTCCGGCTTGACCTGCTCGCCCGGCTCGACCAGGACGAAGGAGGGGCGCAGCTCGGTGTCGTGCTCGGCGACGGTGTGGGTGAGTCCGTCGAGGTCGGCGGTGTGCAGGGCGTTGCCCCAGCCGAGCAGCTCGCCGAGGACGTACCCGATCCAGGTTTGTTGGCCGGCGGCGGTGTCGGCCTGCCAGGTGGTGTGCTCCTGGCGGAGCCGGTCGCGGGTGGGGCGGTCGAGCGTGTCCAGGGTGGGCCAGGTGCGGCGCAGCACGGGCAGGCTGAGGAAGGGGCCGCTGACCTCGACCAGGCTCAGCCAGTTGCGGTGCTGCTCGGCACCGTCGGGAGCGGGACGTCGGAAGGTGCGGCTCATCGGGTGGCCTCCCGCTTCGGGATGACGAAGACGACGGCGACCGGGAAGCTGTGGTCCTTCGGGTCGCGGTAACGGGCGGTGACCGCGTCGAGTTCACGGTCGCGTTCGGCTTCCAGAGCCGACAGGCGGTCCTGCCAGGATTGCCGGTCCTTGCGGTACTGGGCGAGTTCCTCCTTGCTCTTGCTCGCCTCGACGCGGCTGAACAGGGCCTGTTCCTCCTCGCTGTCGTCGGCTTCCAACGCGCCGCGCAGGGTGGCGGCGAACTGGTCGAGGTTCTGCGTGATGCGCTGCCGCTCGGCGTCCTGCCGCTGGGCGAGCTTGCGGTCCAGCGACTCCTGCCGGGCCTTGGTCCGCCACTCGATGGCGGACAGCAGGCCCTTGGCGGTGGCGGGCAGCCACCGCTCGGCGACCCTGGCCTGCACCACCGGCGACGCCTCGGTGCCGGTGGTGAGCGCCCGGTCGAGGATCCCGCCGAGGGTGGTCAGGTTCTCCAGGCGGCGGAATCGGCCCTGCTCGGGCAGCCAGCCCCCGGCGTAGAGGACCTCCTCGTGCAGCCGGACGCCGTCCGCCCCGACCAGGACGAACCGCGAGTACGCCCCGACCAGCACGTCTTCCAACTCCGGATCGTCGCTGACGACGGCGGTGATCCGGTGCAGGCCGATGTCCGGGTTGGAGACGGCGGCCCGCAGCAGCCGGGTGGACATGGCGACGAGGGGGTGGTTGAGGTGAGCGAGGACGATGCCGTCGCGGTCGTCCTTGGCGATCGCCGCGTCGAAGGTGATCGGAAGTTGCCGGGGCGGCTCGTCGCCCTCGGCGAGTTTCGCGGTGAGCCCGGCGCTGGCCCGCTGCCAGGAGCCGGTCAGCGAGGGCACCCGGAAGAGCCCGTCGTCGGCCAGGTGCCGGTCGTCGGTGTGCCGGGCCAGCGGCTGCTGCCGCGCCAGGAGCAGGGCGGTGTCCACGACCCGCTTGACCGCCGGAGGGGTGATGCCGAGTTCCTCGACGGTCTTGTCCAGGTCGGCTCGGAGCCGGCGGACCTGCTCGCGCAGGTTCGTCTCGGTGGGCAGGGTGCCGCCGCTGCGGGCCTTGCCGGCCTGCTCGACGTCGACGGTCACCTGCTCGCCGAGCATCCGCCGTTGCACTGCTTCGGCGAGGACGGCGTTGACCGAGCCGAGGTCGGCTTCCATCCGGGCGACCTTCGTGGCGACCCGGGAGAGGAACTCCAGGTCGGCCTCGAAGGAGTCGACGGCGGTGCCGAACCCGGTGCCGACGAAGTGCTGGATCTCCGGGCTGACCTGCTGGCCGTACCGGTCGATGCGGCCGATCCGCTGCTCCAGCTTGTTCGGGTTGAACGGGATGTCGTAGTTGACCAGCCGGTGGCAGTGGTTCTGCAGGTCGATGCCCTCGCTGGCGGCGTCGGTGGCGAGCAGGATGCGGACCGGGCGTTCGGTCGGGTGGGCCTGGAACTCCAGGCGGATGCGTTCCCGCTCGTCGGTGGGGGTGCCGCCGTGCAGCAGGGCGAGCCGACCGTCGGTGTCGAAACCCTGTTGACGAAGCAGGTCGGCCAGCCACGTTTGGGTGTCGCGGTACTCGGTGAAGACGACGACCCGCTCGTTGAGCCAGTTACGGCCGTCGGGACGGCAGACGGCGGTCAGGTACTCGATCAGCTTGGTCGCCTTGGCGTCCGGCAACGCCTCCTTGCGCTCGGCCCAGTCGCGCATCTTGGTGAGCAGGCCGGTCTCGTCGTCGGTGGGGTCCGGCTGCATCGGGCGGACCCGGTTGAGGGCGTCGTCCTCGGCCTCGGCGGCCTGGTCGTCGTCATAGGTGGCGAGGTCGTCCATGAACTCGTCCATCCACTCCGGCACGTCGTCACTGTCGATCAGCTCCGGGCTGCCCATCCGGTTGGCCAGGGTGTCGAGGTAGACGCGAACGGTGTGCGCGAACGCGGCCGGGCTGGAGAAGAGCCGCTTCTTGAGCAGCAGCGTCACCAGGTCGGTGGCCTTGCGCCCACGCTGCGAGCGCAGCCGACTGCCGCGCAGCTCGGCGAAGTGGGTGAGCAGGGCGTGGATCTGCCGCTCGTCCTCGGGGTAGACGACCGGGATCGACATGGCCTTGCGCTCGACGAAACGCGGGCTGCCGTCGGGGTTCTCGATGTCCCGCTTGAGCCGGCGGACCACGGTGTCCTGCACGGCGGCCGGGTCCGGCCTGACGCCCCGGGCGAACCGTTGGTTGTCGAGGATCTCCAGCAGAGCGGTGAAGGACGCCTGGTAGCCGTTGTGCGGGGTGGCGGAGAGGAAAAGCCGGTGGGTGAAGTGCGGAGCGATCCGGCGGATCAGCTTGGTCTGCTGCGAGTCGACGGCGTAGACCTGCTTCGGCGCGGCCGGGGCGACGTGGTGGGCCTCGTCGAGGACGAGCAGGTCGAAGGTGCGCGGGTACGACGGGCCGTCGGCGGGCAGCATCTCGTCGAGCAGCCGCTGGGCCTTCTGCCCGCGCAGCCAGGGCAGGCTGACGATGCTCAGCGGGAAGACCTCGAACGGGTTGGCGGCGGAGCCGTGGCTGCGGCGCACCTCGGCACAGCGCTCGGAGTCGACCACGGTGAAGTCGAGGCCGAACTTCTCGGCCATCTCGTCGCGCCACTTGATGGTCAGACCCGCCGGGCAGATGATCATGACGCGTCGGGCCCGATGGCGCAGCAGCAACTCCTGGGCGACCAGGCCGGCCTCGATGGTCTTGCCGAGCCCCACGTCGTCGGCGAGGAGCAGGTTGACCCGGGGCGCGTCGACGGCGCGGGCGACCGGCTCGAGCTGGTAGTCCTCGACCGCCACGCCGGAACGGAACGGCGACTGGAGCGTCTTGACGTCCGCGGAGGTGACCGCCGACCAGCGGACCGCGTCGAGGAAGGCGGCGAGCCGCTGCGGCGGGTCGAAGCTGTCTCTGGTTACCTGGGGCAAGGAGCCGCTGGGCAGCACTTCGCGGCCCGGCTCGATCTCCCAGATCACGTCGAGGGTGTGGCCGTAGCGGCCGTCCTCGACGCTCTGCAGGCTGACCAGGGTGCTGTGCTCACTTGGCTGCACCTCGCTGACCACCCACCGCTGTCCACGCACCGACACCAGGCTGCTGATCTGCGGTATCGCCGTCGTCACGCTCGGCATTCTCTCCCCATTGGTTCGCCCCACACGAATCCGCCCCGCACCATACGCAGAGGTATGTTGATGGGACTGTGGTCACCCGATCTAACTGTGTTCTGACTTCACAGCTCCGATGGCGGCACTCAGCAGACCACTGCCCGCCAGTCTCGTCAATCGGACCACCTGTCGCCTTCCTGACATGCCTCCCGGAACGCTCCGGACGTCCGACTGCGCCCCGACGTCCGGCGCTGACCACCGGCCGTCCGGTGGACCCCGATCACCCTCTCGGCGACCCGACCGGCCGAGGATGCTCCGCTGCGACTCGGCCAAGGCGGATGGCCCCGAACTTTGGGACATGCCCGCCGCCTTCACCTGAGCCGTCCATCAAACCCCGCCGCCCGGGCAGCAGGTCCTCCACTCGCCATCAGCGGCAGCAGCGTGTCGCCGCATCACGAATGATTGTCAGGTAGCCGACTGGCCCGCCCCAAAAGCACTCCTTAAGAGACAAACGGCATCGTCAATGCAAGTACGGTGTCCACCGTTCGCCGATCTGGCACAAGTTCCACTCGCCAGTCGAGTGAGACTCAGTTGGGACATGAACCCGAGGAGTTCAAGGCATGGCAGCAGATGCTTTCGACGGGCCGGTTCCGGCAACAACCGGACCCGGGCAGCGGGTTCTCGACCTCCTGAACAAGGCCATCGACCTGCAGAGCCCACTGGTGCGCAAGAACATCACCCGGGCCCGCCAGCGGAACCCCGAGGCGACGCCCGCACAGGTGATCCGCAACCTGGAACGGATGTACGTCAGCGCCCTGACCGGAACGGGTGCCGCAGTGGGTGGAGCTGCGGCAGCCCCCGGCGTCGGCACAGGAGTCGCGCTGGCACTGTCGGCCGGCGAAGCTCTGTCCTCTCTTGAGCTGAGCGCCCTTTTCGCACTCTCGATCGCCGAGGTCCACGGAATCCCCATCGACGAGCTCGAACGCCGCCGGACGATCGTCATGGGGATCATGCTCGGTGGGTCCGGCTCCGCCACCATCGGCAAGGTCGCCGAGCGTACGGGGCAACACTGGGGACGTCAGGTCGCCGCCAAGGTGCCCGCCGAGACGTTGCGCCAGATCAACAAGCTTCTGGGACGACACTTCATCACGAAGTACGGGACCAAGCAGGGCATCATCGTGATCGGCCGGGTGGCACCGTTCGGCATCGGCGCTCTGATCGGTGGTGGTGCCAACGCCGTCCTCGCCTCGCTGGCCGTGCAGGCCAGTCGTCGCGCGTTCGGCCCAGCCCCGACGTCGTGGCCCACGCTGATCGACAGCGCCCCACCGCCGTCCGAGGAGTCACATCGCTGACCCTCCGCGCGCTGAAGGGTGCTGTGCGCGACAAGCAGCCCGTCGGCGTCCGCCCGCCTGTCCCGCCCGACCGGTGGGCAGTCAACTGTTCCAGAACATCAACTCGCGGGCCCGCTGCGAGCAGGCTGTCAGCTCGGGCACGCCACGCGCGGGGACGGTGTACCCGCGCTCGCGGATCAGGGCCAGGAACTCCGCCGGCACCGTGACCCGGTGCCGGCGGACGTAGTAGGCGAGATCCTTGCGCCACAGCCAGTCGCCGTCGGTCAGCACCGTCGAGCCGTTCAGCACCCGCTCGGTGGGCTCGAACGGGTCGGCGGCGACGTCCATGACGTCGATGAGCACATGACCGGCGTCAAGGTAGCCGACCACCCGGGCCACGTCGGGCAACTCCTCGTCAGCGACGCTGTCGAGGATGCTCCGCTGCGGCTCGGCCGAGCGAACGGGCCCGAACTCCAGGAACATCCCCGCCGTCTGCACCTGACCACCATCCATCAGCGTCCGCCGTTCGGATAGTAGGTCTTCCACTGCCCGTCACCCTGGATCATCGGGGTCTGCCCCACCGGACCATACCGGTCGACACCGACGGCATCGGTCGGTGCCGTCACGGGAACCTCCCAGGGCGTCGGCAACCTGCTGGGCCGCTGGTGGCACCCCGGCTCCGGGTTCGACGGCACCGGTCAGATCCATCGCACCGCCGGGGATCCCCGCCCGATCTCTGCCCGGGGGGACCACCATGGACGGTGTGACCAGGCCGTCCCGGAAACGATCCACCGCGCGCCCGGCCACCAGCCGCCGAAGCCGCCGCGCCGCCTCCCGACCAGCCGGCGCTCTTCGACCACCAGCCACGCCGGCCGGACACCTACCTGACCACCGTCTACCGGCTCGACACCGCGCCGACCATGGCCGGGCTGCGCCGCGCGCTGAACCACCCGTACCTGCGGGAGAAGGGGGCACCTGACTAGGGCGGCACCATTCATCGACTCTCGACGTGCTACGACGGTTTGCGGGCTCAGTTGTGCCGATCCGCCCCGATCACTTGCATGGGGCCTGCTGGCCGTCCTGGTTTGCCGCCATCCCGCCCGCCGCCCGACTCGCACTCCACGTAAGGTCAGGCGTTGCGGGTGGGATGGCGGCTGCTGCGGTGCGGTGCCGTCAGCAGCAGGTGCCGGTGGCTCCGGTGGTGGCCGGTTCCTTGGCGGCGGTGGCGGGGGTGCCGCAGGCGCTGGCGGTGACCTTCTTCCCGAGCTGGTCGGAGTCGGCCTTGACGGTGTAGACCTCCCAGGGCTCGTTGCCGGGGCCGTGTACCCACACCTTGTCCTGGAGGGCGTAGCAGCACTCGGTGCTGTTCTCCGCCAGGGTGATCAGGCCGGTTTCGGTGAGGCGTTGGGTGGCGGCGTCGACCTCGTCGGTGGTGGAGACCTCGACGCCCAGGTGGTCCATGACGGTCGGCTGGTCGGGCTCGCCCTCCAGGAGCACGAGCTTCAGCGGCGGGTTCTCGACGGCGAAGTTGGCGTAGCCGGGGCGGCGCTTGGCTGGTTCGACGCCGAACAGCTTCGAGTAGAAGGCCACGGAGCCTTCGAGGTCGGACACGCGCAGGGCAAGTTGAACGCGAGACATGGCTCTCCTCCTGACGAGGGCTCCGGTCACTGCCTCAACCCTTGTCTAGATGGTTTTCGAAGCAAGGCCAAGGTTGCCGCCTGTTTTGATATCTGTCAACCTAGACGCATGTCGAAACAAGACCTGCCGGTGGTCGACTTGGAGGCCGTGGCCTGCTGCGCCCCGATCGCGGTGCGTCCGATGGACGACGACCAGGCGGCGGCGGTCGCCCCGATGTTCAAGGCCCTGGGTGATCCGGTCCGGCTGCGGTTGATGTCGATGATCGCCTCGGTGCCGGAGATCTGCGTCTGTGACCTGACCCCGGCGTTCGGCCTGTCCGGGCCGACCATCTCCCATCACCTGAAGGTGCTGCGGGAGGCGGGCCTGGTCGGCTCCGAGCGGCGGGGCACCTGGGTCTGGTACCGGGTACGCCCGGAAGCCTTCCGGCAGCTCGGCGCGTTGCTGGACATCCCCGCCGCCGCTCAGGCCACTGCGTGCGCCTCGCCCTGACCCGGCGGGCGTCTGCGGAGTTCGCCGGCACGGCCCTGTTGGTCACCGCCGTCGTCGGCTCCGGGATCGCCGCCGCCCGGCTCTCCCCGACCGATGTCGGACTTCAGCTTCTGGAGAACGCGGTCGCTACCGCTCTCGCTCTGGGCGCGCTGATCCTGGTGTTCGGTCCGGTGTCAGGCGCGCACTTCAACCCGGTCGTCTCCGCCGTTGACTGGTGGCTCGGCCGCCGGTTCGGGACCGGTCTGACTCCCCGGGACCTCGCAGCCTACGTCTGTGCACAGGTCACCGGGGCCGTTGCCGGGGCGGTGCTGGCTGCCCTCATGTTCGGGCTTCCGGCGGTCTCCTGGTCCCGTACCGACCGGACCGGCGCGAGCCTGTGGCTGGCTGAGGTAGTCGCCACCGCCGGACTGGTCGTGCTGGTCTTCGCCCTGGCTCGCTCCGGCCGCACCAACGCGGCCCCGGCTGCCGTGGGTGCCTACATCGGCGCGGCGTACTGGTTCACCTCGTCAACCTCGTTCGCCAACCCCGCCGTCACCATCGGCCGCGCCTTCACCGACACCTTCGCCGGCATCGCCCCCACCTCCGTACCCGGCTTCGTCGTCGCCCAACTCCTCGGCGGCCTGGTCGCCATCGCCGCCCTCGCCGCCTGGTACCCCCACGCCGGGCACGCCGCCGACGCCGTGGTCATGCCTCACCCCACCCGAGAGAGCGCATCCTGATGACCCACAAGCCCAGTGTTCTGTTCGTCTGCGTGCACAACGCCGGCCGCTCCCAGATGGCCGCCGGCTGGCTGCGCCACCTCGCCGGCGACACCATCGACGTCCGCTCCGCCGGCAGCGCACCCACCGACCAGATCAACCCCACCGCCGTCGACGCCATGCGCGAGGTCGGCATCGACATCACCGGCGAGACCCCGACCCGACTCACCTGGGACACCGCCGAAGCCAGCGACGTCATCATCACCATGGGCTGCGGCGACGCCTGCCCCGTCTTCCCCGGCAAACGCTACGAAGACTGGAAGCTCACCGACCCCGCCGGCCAACCCCTCGACATCGTCCGCCAGGTCCGCGACGACATCAAGACCCGCGTCACCGACCTCCTCGCCAGCATCGAGCCGCAGAGCTGAGCAACCCCACTCGTCACCATCGGCCGACCTAGTACCGCGGTCGCTCCTGGGCGCAGAGTTCGGCCCGGACGTGCGTGCCGCACCGGACCATCTGACAAGGAAGCCCGGCAAGCTTGTACAAGTTATTGTACGTAACGTTTGGGAGGCAGCAGCATGCGCACCGTTACCTACTCAGAAGTCCGGCAGCACCTGGCCAAGATGCTCGACCATGTCGTGGACGACGCCGAGGAAGTGGTGGTCACCCGGTCCGGCCGAGAGGCGGCAGTCATCATCTCGTTGCGCGAGTACGAGTCGTTGAAGGAGACGGCCTACCTGATGGCCAGCCCCGCCAACGCGCGCCGTCTGAATGAAGCCGTCGAAGAGCTGCGTAACGGGGGTGGGGAGATGCACGACCTGATCGACCCCGACGCCAGTTCGGGCGAGGCGTCGGCAGCGTGAAGGTCCAGTTCGCCGGCCGAGTCCGGGAAGACTATGTGACCTGGCAGGAAGATCGCCAGATGCTCAAACGGGTGAACGCCCTGATCGAGGACATCCGACGCAACGGCCACCAGGGCATCGGCAAACCGGAGCAGCTCCGCGGAAACTGGGCGGGATTCTGGTCGAGGCGCATCGACCAGGAACACCGCCTCGTCTACCGGATCATGGACGACACGGTGCAGATCGCGCAGTGCCGCTACCACTACGAATGAGGTGGAGCACGCCTCCGCCGAGGGCCTGGCCGGTTCGCCCCGACCGGTGCCGCAGCTGCTGGCACCGGCAGAAGCCGCCGGCTCGACAAGTGGTCGCACACGGCCCGTGGGCCTGATGCTGACCCGCACCGGCGGTCCGGGCCGAACACGTCCCATGTCTTGCATGCGCCGCTGCGCCGTCAGTCGGATGTAGACGCTACGATCGTCCGCACAACAGAAAAGCGGGCCCGGCAGGTGTTGGTAGCACCTGTGCTCCGGGCCCTTGATCAGGAAGAGACCCTGACCCGTGCACATCATTGCGCACGTGCGCCTTTGCGCGCACATCACCCCTCGACGGCTCGTCGCCGCCGACAGCGTCCCAGCCTCCGGCCTCCGCGCCCCGCTCCGCACCGGTGCCCCGCGCCGCCCCGCCCCCACCGGGGGTGCCCGATGAGCCTCACCGTCAAGGCCGCGCTCCTCGAATCCCGCACCCTGCCGAAGAACGAGGGCCGCGTACTGCTGGCCATCGCCGCCCACACCAACCGGGCCGGCGACGCCTGGCCCAGCGTGGCCACGATCGCCGAGTACGCCGGCTGCTCCGAGCGGACCGTGCAACGGTGCATCCCCAAGCTGATCCAACTCGGCCGCCTGGTCGTCACCAGGGCCGCCGGGATCGCCACCCGGGTGTACCGGCTCGTCTTCGGCGGGGGTGCCAACCAGAGCGCGGGGGTGCCATTCGACGACCAGACCCGCCAGAACCCGCCCCCTGGGGGTGCCACCGACACCGGGGGCGTGTCACCCGAAGGCGAAGGGGTTTTGAAGCAGAAGCGCGCGGGCGCGCGACGCTGGTGGGGTCGGACCCCGAAGAACAGCAACCGCCACCGCCACCCGGACCCGCAACGTCGAGGTGCCGCGCTGCCGCCTCCGCCAGGTGCCGATCGGTGTCAGCAGCCCGGTCACGTCGGACAACCCGCCGGAGCCTGCGCACCCTGCCGATCCGAAGTTCTCGCCGGAGGCCTTCGCTGAGCGAACACCACGAACCTTCGCGTGCCGCCGGGGTCGCGGCGACCCGGGACAGCGTGGACCGGGGTCAGAGCATCACGAAGAGCAGGATGGTCAGCAGAGACAGGGTGAGACCGGCGGCACCCAGCAGGATGCCGATGACCGCCAGCGGGTAACTGGACGGGCTCTTGAGGCCGGGCCGCCCGAGCAGGATCGCCGCCACCCCGAGCACCCCGCCGATGCCCCAGCAGAGGGCACAGAACAGGGATAGACCACCCAGGACCACCGAGACGACGGCCCAGGGGTAGGCCCGCTGGTCGAGACCGGTGGCGGGCCGTGGTGCGATCGGGGCCACCGGAACGGGGTACGGATACCAGCGGAGCTGGCGGGGCAGGTCGGCCACCTGGCTGGTCAGGTCACCGACGAACCGCGCCCCGTGTACGGCGGACATCCTGCTCTCGTACTCGCCGAGATCGAGGTAGCCCTGCTCCAGGGCCTGCGACAGCAGGTCCAGGACCTGGGTCCGCTGCGCCGTGCCCACCCGCTCTCTCAGGTTCATTACCCGCGTCCGATCTCCCGCCGGAGCCCCAGCCTAGACAGCACGATCAACCGGACCGGTTACCGCGGCTCGCGGCAACAGCAGACGGTTCGGCCCACCCACGACGTCGTGGCCCCGCCGATCCCGCCTGAACATCCCCGCCGTCTTCACCTGACCATCGTGGTGGCCGTCAGAGGTCGCGGTTCGGGCGCAGGGTGCCACTCGCCAGGCCGTCGGCGGCGAGCTGGATCAGCTCCTCCCCCAGCCTCGCCGCCTGGCGTAACGCCGACTCGAAGGCGTCGAGGCGTTTGAACGCCTCGCCCTGGGCGCGTTGGTCGGCCAGCGGCAGTCGGCGCACCTGGGCGCGGCGGATGTCGAACCGCAGCGTGCCGGAGAGGCTGGAGGTCTGCTTCTCGTTGGTCGAGGTGCGTAGCTGGCCGGCGAGGAACCACGGGTCCAGGGCGGCCGGGTTGGGGCGCAGGAGGTGTTCGTTGCGGCCGAGATGTTCACCGGCGGCGGTGATCACCCGGGGGGTGAGCTGCCGGCCGAGCATCGGGACGAGGACGTCGCCCGGGGTGAGCGGGACCTCGGTGTTACCGCTCCGGCTCGGGCCGACCAGTTCCAGGGCGCCGGTGCGGGACAGTTCGGCGACGGTGACGGTCGGGCCGGTCTCGCCGTCGGTGGCGGGGGCGTCCTGCGGGATCAGTGCGGGTAGCTCCTTGACCAGGACGGCGAGCCGGTCGCGGGTGCGGACCAGGTGTTCGCCGGTGCGGGCCGGCTCGGCGGTGGCCTGGCGGCGGGCCGGGGTGAGGTCGGTGTCGTCGTCGAGGAGTTCGATCACCGGCACGGCGCGGGCGAAGCCGGGCTGCTCGACGTCGGCCTCCGGGTCGGCGGTGAACGCCTTCCAGGTTGTCAGGACCCGGGCGGCCAGGGTGGTCAGGTTCTCGCCGTCGGCGGTGTCGACCAGCAGGGTCCGCGCGGGGGGCGGCGCGTCGGGCGCGGGTCGCCGCAGGACCCACAAATGCAGGGGTACGCCGTGCGGGGCGGCCGCCCCGGCGGGGAGTGCCACCACCGCGCGGAGCGCTCCCCGGCGCAGGAGTTCGGCGCGGATCCGTCGCCCGGCCCGTCGGCTCGCCGCTGCCGGGGGCATGAGCAGGACCGCGTGCCCGCCGGTGCGCAGGTGGGCGAGGGCGTGTTGGACCCAGGCCAGTTCGGGTTCGGTACGCGGTGGGGTGCCGTACTCCCAGTGGGCGTACCCGAGTTCGTCGTGTCCCCAGTTGCTGGCCCCGAAGGGCGGGTGGCAGACGACGGCGTCGACTGTGTGTCCGGCGTACGCGTCGGCCCGTAGTGAGTCTCCGGGGTGGACCTCGCCTGTGGTGTCGTGCAGGGCGAGCCAGAGTGCGGCGAGGCGGGCGGCGTCGGGGTCGAGTTCCTGGCCGTGGGCGGCGGTGGCACCGGCGCGGGCGGCGGCGCGCAGTGTCGCTCCGGTGCCGGCGGCGGGGTCGAGGACGGTGCCGCCGGTGACGTCGGCGAGTGCCGCCATCAGGTCGGCGAGGGGGTCGGGGGTGACTGCGGTGCGCCCTCCGGGGCCGGGTGCGGTGAAGCGCTGCCACAGTTCGTCGAAGGCGACGCGGGGGCCGAGTTCGTCGGCGAGGGCGTCGACGGTCGGGGTGTGGTCGCCGAGGCGCGGGTCGGCGGGGGGTGTGGGTTCGCCCCGGTGTCGGGCGAGGAGGCGGGTTCCGGCGGCGGCGAGGACGGCGGGGGCGGTGTCGGGGGTGTGGTCGAGGTGGTGCCAGAGTCTGTCGACAGTGGAGAGTTCGGGGAGTTTGCCCTGCTTGCGGAGCCACTGTTCGACCTGGTGGAGGTCGAATTCGGGGCTGGTGGCGGTGCCGCCCGCCGGTGCGGGGAAGTCGGCGTGCCGTTTGCGCCAGTTGCTGACGGCGGCCCGGCCGACCCCGGCGAGCCGGGCGATCTCCGCTGCGGTGATGGACGGGTTTCCCTGCATTTCCGCAGTGTGCCACACCCGTCAAGCATCAAGCCTGTTGACGCAGTTCACGCCCAAGTGTGGCGGCCACGGGTCAGAAGACCAGGTTCCGTACCAGCTCGACGGCGCCGACCAGGAGTGAACCGGCGAGCAGCGCGACCACGGCGCACCCGCTCTTGGCGTGCGCGGTGGTGGTGTGGACGGCGGACGCCCGGCCGACGGCGGGCCGACCGGCGGCAGAACCCCCGACGGGGGATCGACCGGCGGCCGCCGGGTCGACGGAGATCGGGACGGTGACGGCGGTGGGGACCGCAGCGGTCGGCCGGGGGGCGGCCACCGGGGCGCCGACGGGGAGGGTGAGCGTCTCGCCGAACCGGGCGCGGTACTCCGTCGGGGTCAGTTCCCGGGGCCGCCAGAACTCGTGCCACCGGGGGCCGTGCGCGCCGTCGCCGGTGTCCATCCCGAGCGACCCGGCCTGGTCGGTGCCGGGGGTGGCGACCTCCTCGGCGATCAGGGTGGTGGCCTGCGCGGCCGTCAGGACCGGTACGCCAAGGGTGCCCGCCCGGGCGAGGCGGGGGTCGGCGGCGTCGACGTCGGTGACCACCAGCCGGACGGTCTTGGTGAGCTTCACCGCCACGGTGGCCCCGTGTTCGACGGCGAGGTCGACGGCGGCGGTCACCCCCGGCGAGTCGCCGACGGGCAGGACCCGCCACCCCCGCAGCGGGGCCTCGCGCCGGGCCCGGCTGGCCGCCGCCGCCTCCTCCAGGTCCCGGATCAGGTACGTCGCCCCGAGTTCCTTCGCCGCTCGTTGAAGTTCCCGCAGCTCGGTGGCGGTGACGACGCCGTCGGACTCGGCGTGGGCGCGGTGCACGACGAGGAACTCCTCGTGCACCTGCCAGGCCGTGGACTGGGTGAGCCCGGCCCGACCGGCGAGGTCCGCGAGTTCCATGGCCTCGTCGCCGACGATCCGGCCGTCGGCGAGGGCCCGGGCGAGCCCCGCCCGATACTCGCGCAGCCCGTCCGGGCGCGGCCGGGGCGGATCCACAGTGTACGGAAGCCGGGCGGTCAGGGTGGCGAGCCACCCGTCGCTGCCCTTGCGCAGGCCGACCACCCGGGGAGTGACAGGCGTCGCCCGGGGCTGCGCCGGTAGCGAGGTGGCCGCCAGGCCCCGCCAGGCCAGTGGTTCGGGGGCGGTGCCGACCAGGGTGGCGAGCGTACCGGCCATGGCGCGGGCGACGCCGAGGGCGGAGGGCAGCGCGCTGGGCCACTCTCCGGTGAGGAGGTTCGCCAGCTCCGTCAGCCCGTCGTCGTCCCGGTCGAGGTGGAGTCGGGCGGTGACCTGGGCGCAGAGCCCGGGGACCGGGGGCAGGGCGAGGCCGAGGCGGTCGAACTCGGCGCTGAGGAACCTGTCGACGAAGGCCAGGCTGTGACCCACCACGATCGCCCCACTGAGTCGGGCCAGGAGGTCGTCGGCGATCTCCGGGAAGGTCGGCGCGACGGTGACGTCCAGTTCGGGGTTCGGGTCGGGTTCGCCGGTCGGTGGCCGCACACCGGGGTCGACAAGTGTCGCGTACTCGTCCAGGACGACGCCGTCGCCGCGCATCCGGACCACGGCGATCTCGCAGATCCGGGCCCCGTTGTCCGGGTCGGTGCCGGTTGTCTCGACGTCCACGAAGGCGAAGGTGACGGTCCGTGGGTCGGTTCCGGGCTGCCGGGTGAGGTGGCCGGCGATGAAGATCGACACGTGAGCAGTGTGCCATGCCCGTCAAACGCCATGTCCGTTGACACGGTTCACAGCTAATGCTTTCATTGAGTCCGCCACACAACACCATGGAGGTTGACTGATGCGCAGAACCACGTTGCTCGCCCTGACCACCGCCGGACTCGTCGCACTCGGCTGCGGAGCCGGGGCGACCGGCGAGGTCAGCGGCACCGCCGACGGCACCGACACCGGCGGAGGCGGTACCGACACCCGGAAGGTCGCCGCCATCGGTGAACCCGCCCGGGACGGCAGGTTCGAGTTCACAGTCACGTCCGCGAAGTGCGGCGTCGACAAGGTCGGCTCCGGGCCGCTCGGTGCCACCGCCCAGGGCCAGTACTGCCTCGTCGAACTCACCGTCGAGAACATCGGCAATCAGGCCCAACTCCTCGACGGCAGCAGCCAGAAGGCGTACGACGCCAAGGGCACCGAGTACTCCACCGACACCGAGGCCGCCCTGTACGCCAACAAGAAGGCCGAGACCTTCCTCAACGAGATCAACCCCGGGAACCGGGTCACCGGCGTGATCGTCTTCGACGTACCGAAGAAGGTGAAGCTCACCGAGGTGAAGCTGCACGACTCCTTCCTCTCCGGTGGCGTCACCGTCTCCCTGGACTGACCCGCCCTCGCCGATCCGGCGGCGTCACCGTCTCCCCTGAACCGACCCGCCCCCGCCGATCCGGCGGCGTCACCGTCTCCCCTGAACGGACCCGCCCTCGCCGGAGCCCTCCGCAGACGATCCGGGGCGGACGCCCGCCGCCCGCCCCGGATCACCACTTCTCGTCAGTCCACAAGGGAGTCAGACAATGGTCGAAACGTCCGACGACGTCGCCCCGCAGCCCCGGTCCGTCGCAGAAGCCGGCAGTCGTCGGCTCGAACCCCGCGTCCTGGTGGTCGGCGGCGTCGCGCTGGCCGCCACCCTCGCCGCCGGAATCGGCATCGGCACCCTGATCGGCGCGCGCACCCCGATCGGTGAGGGCACCGCCGCCGACAGGGTCGCACCCTCCACACCCGCCCCGAGCACCACCACGACACCGGCCACCAGCGCCGTGGCCGCCACCACCAGTCCCCCGCCCCTGCCCACGCCGACAGCGGCGGCGTACGGGACGCCGACGAAGGACGACTTCCGGCTCAAGGTCAAGGTGCTGCGTAAGCAGTGCTTCGGAAGCGCCGGCTGCAACGTCAACTTCCGGGTCGACGTCACCTACACCGGCGCAGAGCTCGACCCCTCGACCACCTACGAGGTCACCTACCAGGTCAAGGGTGCCGAAGACCCGATCGTGAACACCTTCGAGGTGACCGGATCCTCCGCCTCGGTGGAGAGCGAGGAGTCGACGAGCACGGCCCGCTCGGGTGACCGGCTGACCGCCGTCGTGACCTCGGTGTCCGAGTACTGACCCCCGTCACCACGCGACCCCTTCACCACGTGCGAGGAGGCACCGTGCGATTCGACGAGTTCGACGAGACCGTCGGGCTGCTCCCGGTAGGACTGTCCGACCGGGTCCGCGTCCTACGGCCGTACCTGTCCCGAACCGGCTGTCAGGAGTGCCGCCGGATCGCCGAACCGGTCGAGGCGGCCCTGCTGGCCGCCCGCTACGAAGAGATGTCCGGCAGTGTGCACCTGGTCGAGACGGCCGAGCTGCTGGCCGCCGGGCACACCCACCCGCAGGTGCCGGGGCCGAGCGGCGGGCGCGGCCGGGTGGCCCGCTGGGCGGGTCGGCGCGGTGGGCCGGTCGCCGCGACCGACGCGAGCTGGAAGCACCACTGCGGCGGCATCGGGTACGTGACCGGCGACGGCCGGTTCGGGCTACGCGGCCGACGGCGGGACCGGCTCGACCCGACCGGACCGTCCCGGGTGCTCGTCGACGAGCTGCGGGCGGTGGAGTACCTGCTCACCGACGGCACCGTCCCGCCCGGCCTGACCGTCCTGGTCGACAGCGTGCCCGCACTGCGTTTCCTCGACCGGTGGCAGCGCGCCGAGGACGGGATCCACCTCATGCCGGACGGGTACAGCCTCCGTCCTCGTCGCAACGGCGCACCGCCCACCCTGGTACGCCTCGCCCGCCTGGTCGGCACCCGTCCGGACCTGCGCTTCCGGCACGTCCGGGCGCACTCCGGGCACCCCCTCAACGAAGCCGCCGACGGGTTGTCCCACCTGGCCCGTCGCAGCATCGAGGAACGGTTCGACCCGTACGCCCGGGCGTACGGCCTGGTCGACGCGTTCCTGCGGGACTGGCACACCGCCGTCGCGGACTGATCCACCCCGTCATCCGACCCCTCGAACGGAGCAGAACCATGATCGGAAACCACCGCACCGCCGACCGGACCGCCTCCCTGCCGACGGCCGTGAGCCGTCTCGCCGACATCGGCCCCGGTCCCGGTTTCACACCGACCCGACGCGGCTCCTGCGACACCCCTTGACAGTCCGACGTCGGCGTCGGCGTCGAGCAGACACACGTCGAATGGACGGCCGGGATCAGCGACACCCTCGTCCCTGGACAGGCGTCGACCCGTCCGGCCCGTCGACCTCAGCGTCCGAAGGCAGGCGTCGACCTCGTATCCGCTGGGCGAGACCACACACGCTTGCAGATCTCGGTAGGAGACGGCCCTCGCAGGGGCCACTTCCTTCCAAGATTCTCGACGGGAAGGGGGTTCTGACGGTGACCCGTCTGGGCGGGGGTTCTGACGGTGACGCGTCTGGGCGGGGTTCCGGCGGTGACGTGTCGGGCTGGGCGGGTCAGGACTGGTCGGGAATCGGTTCGCCGAAGACGAGGATGCCGATGGCGCAGATGGAGAAGACGATGCCGACAGCGCCGAGGATGACGCCGGTCAGGGCGAGGTTGTGGTTACGGGCGCTCTTGAGACCGGGGCGCCCGAGCAGGATCGCGGCCACCCCGAACAGGGCGCCGATCCCCGCGCAGAGCGAGGCGACCACCGAGAACCCGCCGAGCGCGACCGAGGCGATCGTCATCGTCCGGGTGCGCTGCTCGGGGTCGACGGTGACCTGCGGGTTGGGCGTGGCGGCGGAGGCCTGGTGCGGGTGCCAGTGAAACTGACGGGGCAGATCGGCGACCTGCCCCGTCAGGTCGCCGACGACCGTCGCGCTGTGGACCGCCGCCATCCGGCGTTCGTAGTCGGCCAGGTCGATGTAGCCCTGTTCGAGTGCCTGCGACAGCAGTTCGAGAACCTGGGTCCGCTGTGCCGTGCCCACCCGCTCGTTCAGATCCATCGGTGAATCCTGTTCCTCCGTCGCCGGTCACCCCGGTGATTCCTGATGATCACCGGGGGCCAGCCTAGCCAGGAGACACCATCGATCCCACACCCCCTGGACGGGGAAAGCCTTACGCCTGTTGGGTTTCCGGGCAGCAGACGGTCAGCGCCGCCGGGACGACCTTCACCTTGAGCCGGTTCGTCTCACCCCGGGCACCCCCGTCGAGTTCGTACGTCCTGGGGGCGTCGAGGCGTACCTTGATGCTGCGTCCCCGGGTGATCCGGACGAAGGGGGACTCCTCGGAGCGCCCGGCGGCCATCCGGCCCAGGGTGCGGGCCCAGTCGACAGCGCCGCTGGCGGTGGCCACCCCGACCTCCAGGGCACCGTCGTCAGGGCGGGCGTCGTCGAAGGCGGGGATGCCGCCGGTGATGGTGCCGACGTTGCCGAAGAGCACGCAGCTGGCCTCTCCGTCGAACCAGTCGCTGCCGTCGATTCTGATCCGGGTCCGGACGCACTCGCCGCGCACGTGTCGCAGCCCGGTCAGGACGTAGGCGAGGCGGCCGAGGCGGCCCTTGAGGTTACGGTCGGCGTCACGGATCAACTCGGCGTCGAACCCGGCACCGGCCATCACCGCGAAGTGTTCCCCGTTGACCTTGCCCAGGTCGACGGTGCGGCGCGGGCCGTGCAGACCGATCCTGACCGCCTCGGGCAGGTCGGTGGGGATGCCCAGGTTGGTGGCGAAGAGGTTGGCGGTCCCGGCCGGCAGGACGGCCATCGGGACCCCGGATCCGGCCATGGCGTCCGCACTGCGCTGGACGGTGCCGTCGCCGCCCCAGACGAAGACCAGTTCGGCCCCCTCGTCGAGGGCCTTACGGACCTTCTTCGGCGCCTTGCGGCTCTTCGGCACCTCGTACCAGAGCAGGTTCTTCACCCCCGCGCCGACCAGGGCGGCGCGGAGTTCGTCGAGCCCGCCGCCGAAGGTCTTCTTACGGTGTGCGACGACGGCCACGGTGCCCAGCGTCGTCGTGCCACCCGCCCGATCGGTGCCGCCCGCCGGATCGGTGCCGACGGGGTCCGTGGCGGCCGGGTCGGTGGTGGTCGAGTCGGCGGTCGGGTCGGGGCGGGCCGGGTCCGTGGGGCGCTCGTCCAGGGTTTTCGTGCTCATGGTTGTCGCTGGTACCCCACCGGCGACGTCACTACGCGTGTCCACCCTGGAGATACCCGCGCGGGGACGGAACCCAGCGCCCAGGTGGGCGGAGAACCGGACGGTCCGGCACGACCGGCGGGGAAGGGCGGCGGGGAACCCGGCCGGGAGGTGCGCCCCGGCCGGGTTTCGCCTCGACGTCAGAGGGTGAGCCGCTGACCGGGGATGATCAGGCCCGGGTCGTCGCCGATGACGTCCTTGTTGCGCTCGTGCAGACCCTGCCACCCGCCGGTGACGTCGTGGGCGGCGGCGATCTTCACGAGGGTGTCACCGGCCTCGACGACGTACGTGTCCCGGTCGGTGCTGCGCGACGCGGGCTGCTCGGCGCGCTGGGCGGCGGCGTCGGCGGCGGAGGTCGACCCGCCCGAGGGGGAGACCGGGCCACCCAGGGGGCCGCAGGTCGGCCAGGCCCCGATGCCCTGGCCCTGCAGGACCTGCTCGGCGACGGCGATCTGCTGGGCGCGGGTGGCCAGGTCGGCGCGGGTGGCGTACTGGAGGCCGCCGTACGCCTCCCAGGTGCTCTGGACGAACTGCAGGCCACCGAAGTAGCCGTTGCCGGTGTTGATGCTCCAGTCGCCGCCGGACTCGCACTGGGCGATGGCGTCCCAGTCGACGCTGTCGGCGTGGGCGGGAGCGGCGGTGCCGAACACGGCGGCGAGGCCGGTCACGGCACCGACGGCGAGGGTGCCGAGGATCCGTCGGGGGGTGCGCAGGGCGCGGGACGAGGTGGTTCGAGTTGCCATGGGGTTCCTCCACGCCGACGAGGTGAGCTGTCGGGTTCGGGCCGAGGAGCCCGGCCGCCGGTGGGCGGCTTCACCCCGAGGTGACGTGCACCGTGGAACCTGGGTCCCCCGCTCCATGCCCTGTGGTGGAGTGTTCCGCGGAGCCGGGGGCATGGATTGGGCGTACTCCGGCGGGCGGTGTCCGCGTCGGGCGGACCCGTACGACGGTAGGGGTGGCCCGGGGCGGGTGCATACGCTGCGTGAGGTTGTTCACCAGGCCACACGGGGAGGGGTTGCGAACTCGCCGCTCAGGCGGCATTCTGCGCCTTCACACACCTCTGACCAGGGCATCCGTGTCGACCGTCACCCAACTGTGACGGGTCGGAACGGTTAGAACAGGGGTTGAGTGGTGAGGGTTAAGGGGACATCGCGTACGAGGGGGGCCGCTCATGTCCAGTTCCACCGGATCCGACCGGCGCGACGCCGTGCCGGCGGGCGTGACCGACACCATGCTGTGGCGACAGGCGATCGTCGTCGCCGAGCAGCACCGGGATGCCGCGCAGGGGCAGTGCCGGAACCTGCAGTGTGCCGACGGCCCGCAGCCGTGCGCCGCCTACACGTGGGCGCGGCGGGCGTTGCAGCTGGCGTACCCGGCCGAGCAGGAGCAGCAGCACGTGGAGCGGCCCGCGTTGGCTGCGGTCGCACCGCCGCCCCGCTACCCCGGCTCGGTCGCGGCGGCCTGAGTCTCACGACGCCGGGCGGGGTGACACCCGGCGTCGGGCCGTGACGTCTCGCGGGTCCGGTGCGGCAACACCGGGCCCGCGAGACACGTCTGACCGGAAAAGATCAGAGGGTACGGGCCAGCCGGTCGGCCAGGAGCCGGGTGAACCGGGCCGGGTCGGTCAGCTCCCCGCCCTCGGCCAGCAGCGCCATGCCGTACAGCAGCTCGGCGGTCTCGACGAGGGCGGCCGGGTCCTCACCCTGCTCGTGGGAGGTACGCAGCCCGGCGACCAGCGGGTGGGTCGGGTTGAGTTCCAGGATCCGCTTCACCGGCGGGACCTCCTGACCCATCGCCCGGTACATCTTCTCCAGGGTCGGGGTCATGTCGTACGCGTCGCCCACCACGCACGCCGGTGAGGTGGTCAGCCGCGAGGAGAGCCGGACCTCCTTGACGTTCTCGGCGAGCTTTTCGGTGAGGAAGGTCAGCAGACCGGCGAACTCCTGGGTGCGCTGCTCCCGCTCGGCCTCGGCCTCCTTCTTCTCCTCCTCGGTGTCCAGGTCGACCTGGCCCTTGGCGATGGAGCGCAGCGACCGGCCGTCGAACTGGCCGACCTGCTCCACCCAGACCTCGTCCACCGGGTCGGTGAGGATGAGCACCTCGTAGCCCTTGGCCCGGAACGCCTCCATGTGCGGGGAGTTCTCGATCATCGACCGGGACTCACCGGTGGCGTAGTAGATGTCGCCCTGGCCGTCCTTCATCCGCTCGACGTACCCGGCGAGGGTGGTCAGCTCCGCCGGGTCGTCGGTGGAGGCCACCGACACGATCTCCAGCAGGGTGTCCCGGTTGTCCGGGTCCTCCAGGAGACCCTCCTTGAGGGCCCGACCGAACTCGGCCCAGAGGGTGCGGTACTTCTCCTCGTTGTTGGCCTTCAGGTCCTTCACCGTGGCGAGGATCTTGCGGACCAGGCGGCGGCGGACCACCTGGATCTGCCGGTCCTGCTGCAGGATCTCCCGGGAGATGTTCAGCGACAGGTCGTGCGCGTCCACCACACCCTTGACGAAGCGCAGGTAGTTGGGGATCAGCGCCTCGCAGTCCTCCATGATGAACACACGCTTGACGTAGAGCTGGACCCCCCGCCGACCCTCCCGCATGAACAGGTCGTACGGGGCGTGCGCGGGGATGAACAGCAGGGCCTCGTACTCGAAGGTCCCCTCCCCCCGCATGTGGATCGTCTCCAGCGGGTCGGTCCAGTCGTGGCTGACGTGCCGGTAGAAGTCGCGGTACTCCTCCTCGGCGACCTCGTCGCGGGGACGCGCCCAGAGCGCCTTCATCGAGTTGAGGGTCTGCACCTCGCTGGTGACCGCCCCGTCCTCGCCGGTGCTCGACACGGTCATCCGGATCGGCCAGGAGATGAAGTCGGAGTACCGCTTGACGATCTCCCGGATCTTCGCCTCGGCCGTGTAGTCGAAGAGGTTGTCCTCGCTGTCCTCCGGCTTGAGGTGCACGGTGACGGAGGTGCCCTGCGGGGCGTCGTCGACGGTGGCGATCTCGTACGTGCCGCCGCCGGTCGACTCCCAGCGGGTCCCCTCGGTCTGTCCGGCCCGCCGGGTGACCAGGGTGACCCTCTCGGCGACCATGAAGGTGGCGTAGAACCCGACACCGAACTGGCCGATCAGTTCCTGGGAGGCGGCGCTGTCGCGGCTGTCGCGCAGCTTCTGCAACAGCTCGGCGGTGCCCGACCGGGCGATGGTGCCGATCAGCGCTACCACGTCCTCGCGGGACATCCCGATCCCGTTGTCCCGGACCGTCAACGTCCGGGCCTCGGGGTCGGTGACCAGCTCGACGTGCAGGTCACCGGTGTCGACCTGGAGGTCCTTGTCGATCATCGACTCCAGACGCACCTTGTCCAGGGCGTCGGAGGCGTTGGAGATGAGTTCCCGCAGGAAGACGTCCTTGTTCGAATAGATCGAATGGACCATCAGCTGAAGCAGCTGCCGGGTCTCCGCCTGGAACTCCAGCGTCTCGATCCGATTACTCACGTCATCCTCCCGCAGTGGTACCCGGTAACGGGCAAAAGGATACGGCGTGCTCCCCCGCCGTCGCTGTCCGGTCAGCACCCCCGGAAAGGAGGGGCCCCTTCTTAACGCCTGCGGTAGACAGGGGCACCCTTCTCACACCCTTCGAGGCGGGGAGAGCGGCCGGGCACCGCCGACGGGGTCCCGTACCCCGTCGGCGGTGCCGTCGGTCAGTCCCGTCCAGCTGCGGTGTCCGCCGGTGCGACGACCGGCAGATCGGCACCGACCGGCACATCGACACCCACCGGCAGATCAACCCCGGCCGGCACATCGGCACCTACCGGCAGATCAGCACCGGGCGGCAGATCAGCCCGCGGCCGGCACATCGGCACGGACCGGGAGTTCGGCACGGACCGTCCGGGCGGCCCGGACCAGGGCGGCCAGCGCCGGGCGTACCTGGTCGTAGCTGCGGGTCTTGAGGCCGCAGTCCGGGTTGACCCAGAGCCGGTCGGCGGGCACGACCGCCACCGCCCGCCGCAGCGCCGCGGTCACCTCGTCGTGGTCGGGCACCCGGGGCGAGTGGATGTCGTAGACCCCGGGACCGACGCCACGGGTGTAGCCGACGGTGGCGAGGTCGTCGAGGATCTCCATCCGGGACCGGGACGCCTCGATGCTGGTGACGTCGGCGTCTAGGGCCTCGATGGCGGGGAGGACCTCGCCGAACTCCGAGTAGCACAGGTGGGTGTGGATGGCGGTGGCGTCGGCGACCCCGCTGGTGGCGAGCCGGAACGCCGCGACCGCCCAGTCGAGGTAGGACTCGTGGTCGCGGCGGCGCGGGGGCAGGAGTTCCCGCAGCGCCGGCTCGTCGACCTGGACGATCCGGATCCCGGCGGCCTCCAGGTCCCGGGCCTCGTCGCGCAGGGCGAGGGCGACCTGCCGGGCGGTCTCCGACAGCGGCTGGTCGGCGCGGACGAACGACCAGGCGAGGATGGTCACCGGGCCGGTGAGCATGCCCTTGACCGGCCGGTCGGTCAGCGTCTGGGCGTAGCTCGACCAGCCCACGGTCACGGGGGCCCGGCGGGACACGTCGCCGTGCAGGATCGGCGGTCGGACACAGCGGGAGCCGTACGACTGCACCCACCCGTGGGCGGTGGCGACGAACCCGTCGAGGTGTTCGGCGAAGTACTGCACCATGTCGTTGCGTTCCGGTTCGCCGTGGACGAGGACGTCCAGGCCGAGGGTCTCCTGTTCGGCGACGACCCGGGCGATCTCGGCGCGCATCCGGTCGGCGTACCCGGCGTCGTCGAGGCGGCCGGCCCGGTGTTCGGCGCGGGCCCGACGGACCGCGTCGGTCTGCGGGAACGAGCCGATGGTGGTGGTGGGCAGCAGTGGCAGTCCCAGGCGGGCCTGCTGGGCGGCGGCCCGGTCCGGGTGCGGGCCCCGGCGGGTGTGTTCGGGGCGGAGTGCGTCGAGGCGGGCGCGGACGGCGTCGTCCCGCCAGGCGGCCGGGGCCGGTGGCGCTGCGGCGGGCAGGGCGGCGACGCCGTCGCGCAGTGCCCGGCCGAGGAGGACCACCTCGTCGACCTTCTGTCGGGCGAAGGCCAGCCGGTCGCGGACCTGCGGGTCGAGGTCGGTCTCGGCGTCGAGGTCGACCGGGACGTGCAGCAGGGAGCAGGAGGTGGCGACGGCCACGGTGTCGGCGAGGCCGGTGAGGGTGGCCCCGACGGCGGCTGCGGCACGCAGGTCGGTGCGCCACACGTTGCGCCCGTCGACCAGGCCGGCGACGACGGTCCGGCCGGGGATCGGCCCGTACCCGGCGAGGCGGTCGAGGTCGGCGGGACCGGCGACCAGGTCCAGGCCGACCGCCTCGACCGGGGTGTCCAGCAGGGCCGGAAGGGCCTCCCCCAGCTCCCCGAAGTAGGCGGCGACGAAGAGGGCGGGACGGCGGGTCAGGTTCCCGATCCGGGTGTACGCGGCCCGGAGCGCGTCGATCTCGGCGTCGGTCCGGTCGGCGACGTAGGCCGGTTCGTCGAGCTGCACCCAGGGCACACCGGCGTCGGCGAGGGCGCCGAGCAGGTCGGCGTAGACGTCGACGAGGTCGTCGAGCCGGTCGAAGGGGGTGAACCCCTCGGGGGCGTCGTCTGTCGGCTTGGCCAGCAGGAGCAGTGTCGCCGGGCCGACCAGCACCGGACGGGTGGTGATGCCGAGCGCCTCGGCCTGGGCGTACTCCTTCAGGGGTTTGCCGGGGCGGGCGGTGAGGACGGTCTCGGGGCCGATCTCCGGGACCAGGTAGTGGTAGTTGGTGTCGAACCACTTCGTCATCTCCAGCGGCGGCTCCTGCGCGGTGCCCCGGGCCATGGCGAAGTAGGTGTCCCGCTCGTCGAGACCGAGCCGACGGAACCGCTGGGGTACGGCGTCGACCGCCACGGCGGCGTCGAGAACGTGGTCGTACAGGGAGAACGTGTTCGACGGTACGGCGGACAGGCCGGCGTCGCGCAGCGTGCGCCAGGTCTGTTCGCGCAGGTCGTCGGCGACGGCGTCCAGGGCTGCCGCGTCGAGGCGGCCGGCCCAGTAGCCCTCCAGGGCGCTCTTGAGCTCCCGGTGCGGGCCGATGCGGGGATAGCCGAGGACGGTACTGGTACCGAATGGTGTGGTCATGACGCCTGGGATTCCTTCCCTCGAGGTCCGGGCGGTGCGAGCCGGCGGATCGAGGAGGGCAGGGTCGGGCACGGTACGACGACCGGCCTCGCCCGGGCCCTCCCACGGGGCCGTCGGCGGCGTACGCGGACGCGCACGCGGTGCGGGCAGGTCTTCGGACTCGCGGGCGTGACCGGTGCACCCGGTCTCCTAGTGGCCGTCGCTTCCCAGACCCTTGCGGGTCCAGTGCCGATGACGGCGGTCGTTCCCACTCACCGCTGCGGGGCAGTCCCGGATTCGCACCGGGTTCCCTCTTACGACGCCCCACACCTGTGGTGGGTGGGGCGAACCAACACTGCCGACCATCGTACGGCGTGCACCCGGTCCGGTCGATCGAGGTCTCGGCGGGCGGGACCCGTGGCGGGGGGGGGGGGGGGGGGGGGGGGGGGGGGGGGGGCGGGGGGGGGGGGGGGGGGCGAAGACAAGAAAAAACCAAAACACCAGACACAGAGCTATGTAGGGAGTGATGATGTTTA